>JAIRLA010000194.1 GCA_031259795.1 Azoarcus sp. | reverse complement strand
GCGCCGCTGTTTTTACCGCCAGCTATTTCGGAGTGTGTAGATGTAGATACCTGTGTTCAAACGGGCGGGGCGGATGGCGTACATTTCGTTTCCGCATCGGCCGTCCTCAGGGGTTTTGGAACGAGACGGTTGACAACGGCCTCCGTGTCCTTATAATCCGCTCCTCTTCGCAGGCGCGTAGCTCAGTTGGTTAGAGCACCACCTTGACATGGTGGGGGTCGTTGGTTCGAATCCAATCGCGCCTACCAATGTCCTGTCGAATTCCCATGTCCGGGCAGGCGGTCCGGGCCGGGAGCCGACGGTAGAGTGCGGTTTGGCCGCACTTTTTTCGTTTACGGCGGGCGTTGGACGACTGCGTTTTTGAAGGCCATGCTCATGCCGAACATCACTTTGCCCGATGGTTCCGTCCGCGATTTCGATCATCCGGTCACGGTGGGCGAGGTGGCGGCCGCGATCGGCGCGGGGCTGGCGAAGGCGGCGCTGGCCGGGAAGGTGGACGGGCGGCTGGTCGATCTGTCGTACCGCGTCGAGGCGGACGCGGCGCTGGCGATCATCACCGACAAAACCCCCGAGGGCGTCGACATCCTGCGGCATTCCTGTGCCCACCTGCTGGCGCAGGCGGTGAAGGAACTGTTCCCGGACGCGCAGGTGACGATCGGGCCGGTGGTGGAAAACGGCTTCTATTACGATTTTTCCTATAAGCGTCCGTTTACGCCGGAAGACCTCGCGGCCATCGAGGCGCGCATGGGCGAGATCGTCCGCCGCGATCTGCCGGTGACGCGCGAGGTGTGGCCGCGCGACGAGGCGGTCGCCTTTTTCACGGGCCGCGGCGAGCATTACAAGGCGGAGATCATCGGCGCGATTCCGGCGGGCGAGGATGTGTCGCTTTACCGCCAGGGCGATTTCGTCGATCTGTGCCGGGGGCCGCATGTGCCTTCGACCGGCAGGCTCAAGGTGTTCAGGCTCACCAAGCTCGCCGGGGCGTACTGGCGCGGCGACGCGGGTAACGAGATGCTCCAGCGCATCTATGGCACGGCCTGGGCCGGGAAGGACGATCTCGATGCTTACCTGCGCATGATCGAGGAGGCCGAGAAGCGCGACCACCGCAAGCTCGGGCAACAACTGGATTTGTTCCACTTCCAGGAAGAGGCGCCGGGTTCGGTGTTCTGGCATCCCAAGGGCTGGCGCGTGTTCCGGAAACTGATCGCCTATATGCGCGATTGCCAGGAAAGGGCGGGCTATGTGGAGATCAATACGCCGGACGTGATGGATCGCGCGCTGTGGGAGACTTCCGGACACTGGTTCAATTACCGGGAGAGCATGTTCACCACGCAGACCGAGGATGAGCGCGTCTTCGCCCTGAAGCCCATGAATTGTCCCGGCGCCGTCGCCATGTACGGCCAGGGCGTCAAGAGCTACCGCGACTTGCCGCTGCGCATGGCGGAATTCGGCAAGGTGCACCGTTACGAGCCTTCCGGCGCGCTGCACGGCCTTTTGCGCGTGCGCCACTTCACCCAGGACGACGCGCACATCTTTTGCACCGAAGAACAGATGGAAGCCGAATGCCGGGACGTGGTGAGGCTCATCTTCGCCATCTACAAGGATTTCGGGTTTGAAGACGTGCGGGTGAAACTCTCCACCCGCCCCGACAACCGTATTGGCTCCGACGCGACATGGGACAAACTCGAAGGCGCGCTCGCGCGGGCGCTGGAGCACATGGGCGTGGCCTACGCGCTTTTTCCCGGCGAGGGCGCGTTCTACGGGCCGAAGCTGGAATTCGTGCTGCGCGACGCGATCGGGCGCGACTGGCAGTGCGGCACCCTGCAAGTCGACATGAACCTGCCGGAGCGGTTCGACATCCATTATGTCGATGCCGACAACAGCCACAAGCGGCCCGTGATGCTGCACCGGGCGCTCTTTGGCTCGCTGGAGCGTTTCGTCGGCATCCTGATCGAGCATTACGCGGGCGCGCTGCCGCTGTGGCTCGCGCCGGTGCAGGCGGTCGTGATGAATATCTCGGAAGCACAGGCGGATTACGCCGCCGATGTCGCGCAAAGGCTGCGGGACGCGGGTTTTCGTGTGGAAACTGATTTGCGTAACGAAAAGATCAACTATAAAATCCGCGAGCACAGCGTGCACAGGCTGCCATACCAGATTGTCGTCGGCGACAGGGAAAAAGCCGCGGGGCTGGTGGCGGTGCGCGTTCGGGGCGGCCAGGATCTTGGCCAACTGTCCATCGATTCGCTGACCGGGCGCTGGCTTCGTGAGATAGAAGCGAAGGCCGGCCCGGTTTGATATTGGCTTTTGTGGAGACTTGAACCATCGCTCAGGAAAAAAAGCAGCGCGTAAACGGAGAGATCAGCGCGCCGGAGGTTCGCCTGGTAGGCGAGGACGGAGAGCCGCTCGGGATCATGTCCTTGCGCGCGGCGCTCGAAACAGCCGAGGAGTCCGGGCTGGATCTGGTCGAAATCGCGCCGACGGCGCAGCCGCCTGTATGCAAGGTGATGGATTTCGGCAAGTTCCGCTATCAGGAGCAGAAAAAAGCCCACGATGCGCGCCTGAAGCAGAAGCAGGTGCAGGTCAAGGAAGTGAAGCTGCGGCCGGGGACGGACGAGAACGATTACCAGATCAAGCTGCGCAACCTGCGCCGTTTTCTCGAAGAAGGCGACAAGTGCAAGGTGACGCTGCGTTTCCGGGGCCGCGAGATGGCGCATCAGGAGTTCGGCCTGCGCCAACTCGAACGGGTCAAGGCCGATCTGGAAGACATCGGCCAGGTCGAGCAGATGCCCAAGATGGAAGGGCGTCAGATGATCATGATCGTCGCGCCGGCCCGCAAGGGCCGTTAGCGCGGCGGCGAAGGAATGAAGGAATTGCCCCGCGAGGGGCGGCCAGCCGCTTTTCCGCCGTGTCCGGCGGGGGCGGACAACAAGTGACGCCGGGTCTCAAACGCCCTTGCCGGGCTACCTAGCGGCATCCATAAACAGGAGTATTGCAATGCCCAAGATGAAAACCAAGAGCGGCGCCAAGAAGCGCTTCAGAGTGCGCGCCGGCGGCGGGATCAAGCGTTCCCATGCGTTCAAGCGCCACATCCTCACCAAGAAAACCACCAAGAACAAGCGCCAGCTGCGCGGCACGGTCGAGATTCATCCCGCCGACGAAAAGCTGATCCGCGCCATGTTGCCGTTCGCCTGAGGAGACCGCCATGCCCAGAGTCAAACGTGGCGTGACCGCGCGCGCGCGTCACAAGAAAGTTCTCGATCAGGCCAAGGGTTATCGCGGCCGCCGCAAGAATGTCTACCGCATCGCCAAGGAAGCGGTGATGAAGGCCGGGCAGTACGCCTACCGCGACCGCCGCCAGCGCAAGCGCCAGTTCCGCGCCCTGTGGATCGCCCGCATCAACGCCGCGGCGCGGGAACTGGGGTTGACCTACAGCACCTTCATGAACGGCCTCAAGAAGGCCGCCATCGAAGTAGACCGCAAGGTGCTGGCCGATCTGGCCGTGTTCGACAAACCGGCGTTCGCCGCGCTCGCCGAGCAGGCGCGGGCCCGGATCGCCGCGTAGCCGGCGCGCGGTTTTCACGGAACCCGCCTCGCGGCGCGAAAAAAGGAGGCCCTGCCTCCTTTTTTCTTCATTTCGGAAAAAAGAACAATGGATAAGCTCGATCAACTGGTCAACGAGGCGCGGACGGCCTTCGCCGCGGCGGCGGACGGCGCCGCGCTGGAACAGGCGAAGGCGCGCTTTCTCGGCAAGAGCGGCCTTGTCACCGAACAACTGAAGGCGCTCGGCGGGCTTGCGCCCGAAGAAAAGCGCGAGCGCGGCGCGGCGATCAACCGCGCCAAGACGGCCATCGAGGCGGCGCTCGAAGCGCGCCGCGACAGCCTGCGCGCCGCGGCGCTCGATGCCCAGCTCGCCGCCGAGCGGCTCGACGTCACCCTGCCGGGGCGCGGCCCCGCGCCCGGCGGCCTGCATCCGGTGAGCCGCACGCTCGAACGCATCGAGCGCCTGTTCCATTCCATCGGCTTTGTCATCGCCGACGGCCCCGAAATCGAGACCGACTGGTACAACTTCACCGCGCTCAACCTGCCGCCGAATCACCCGGCGCGCTCGATGCAGGACACCTTCTTTCTCGACGGGCGGGACGAAGTGCTGCGCACGCATACCAGCCCGGTGCAGATCCGCGCCATGCTCGCGCACGCGGAACGTCATCGCGGCCGCGACATCATGCCCGATCTGCGGATCATCGCGCCGGGGCGGGTCTACCGGGTCGATTCCGATGCCACCCATTCGCCGATGTTTCACCAGATCGAGGTGCTGTGGGTCGGCGAGCGCGTGAGTTTCGCCGATCTCAAGGGCGTGGCGGTCGACTTCCTGCGCCAATTCTTCGAGACGGAAGCATTGCAAGTCCGTTTCCGCCCCTCCTTTTTCCCGTTTACCGAGCCTTCGGCGGAAATCGACGTCGGCTTCATGGGCGGCGCGCTCGAAGGGCGCTGGCTGGAGATCGCCGGCTGCGGCATGGTTCATCCCAATGTGCTGCGCTGCGGCGGCATCGACCCCGAGCGCCATACCGGCTTCGCCTTCGGTTTCGGGCTCGACCGCCTCGCCATGCTGCGCTACGGCGTGGGCGACCTGCGCCTGTTCTTCGAGGGCGACTTGCGCTTCTTGAGCCAATTCAGGTAACGAACATGCAATTTTCCGAAAACTGGCTGCGTACCTTCGTCAACCCGCCGCTCGATTCCGCCGCGCTCGCCCATCTGCTGACCATGGCCGGGCTGGAAGTCGAGGAAACCCGCCCGGTCGCGCCGCCCTTCACCGGCGTCGTCGTCGCGCGAATCGTCGAAGCCGAAAAACACCCGAACGCCGACAAGCTCAAGCTGTGCAAGGTCGACATCGGCGCGGGCGAGCTTTTGCAAATTGTCTGCGGCGCGCCCAATGCCGCCGTCGGCATGAAAGCGCCGTGCGCGAAAGTCGGCGCGAGGCTGCCGGGCGATTTCGCCATCGAGGCCGCGAAACTGCGCGGCGTCGAATCCTTCGGCATGCTGTGTTCGGCGCGCGAACTGGGCTTGTCCGACGACCATGCCGGTCTGCTGGCGTTGCCCGAAGAGGCGCCCGTCGGCGCCGACATCCGCGCGTATCTCGCTCTCGACGATACCCGCTTCGAGATCAAGCTCACCCCCAACCGCGCCGATTGCCTGAGCCTGACCGGCATCGCGCGCGAAGTGGCGGCGCTCGCCGGCGCGCCCTTCACCCCCGCGCCGCTCACGCTGGTTCCGCCCGTGACGGACGCCCGCCGCGCCATCGCGCTCGACGCGCCCAAGGCGTGCCCGCGCTACTGCGGCCGCATCATCGGCGGCGTCAACGCCAGGGCGCAAACCCCCGGCTGGATGAAAGACCGCCTGCAACGCTCCGGCATCCGCGCCATCCACGCGCTGGTCGACATCACCAATTACGTGATGCTCGAACTCGGCCAGCCGCTGCACGTCTTCGACAACGCGCGCCTGTCCGGCGCGATCCACGTCCGCCTGCCGCGTCCGGGCGAAGAACTGCTGCTCTTGAACGAACAGACGGTCAAGCCCGCCCCCGATACCTTGCTGATCGCCGACGAAGCGCGCGCCCTGGCATTGGCCGGGATCATGGGCGGCGAGGAAAGCGGCGTCACGCTGGCGACGACGGAAATCTTCCTGGAATCCGCCTTCTTCGCGCCGGAAGCCGTGGCCGGGCGCGCGCGCGCCCATGGATTTTCCTCCGACGCCTCGCACCGCTACGAGCGCGGCGTCGACTTCCAGTTGCAGCGTCCGGCCATCGAACGCGCCACGCAACTCATCCTCGACATCTGCGGCGGCGCGCCCGGCCCGGTGGAAGAAGCGCGCTCGGACGCGGACCTGCCGCAACGCCGCGAAGTCCGCCTGCGCCCGGCGCGGGCCAGGCAAGTGCTCGGCATCGAACTCGATGACGACATCCTGCGCGGCCTGCTGGAGCGCGTGCACCTGCAAGTCCGCGATCTGGCGGTCGAACTGCGCGTCACGCCGCCCGCGTTCCGCTTCGACATCGAAATCGAAGAAGACCTCATCGAAGAGATCGCCCGCCTGTACGGCTACGACAATATCCCCGCGCCCGCGCCGCGGGCCGGGCTGTCCATGCTCGCCGTCCCCGAATCGGCGCGCACGGACTGGGAAGTGCGCCACCGCCTGGCCGGGCGCGGCTTCCAGGAAGTCGTGAATTTCGCCTTCGTCGACGAAGCCTGGGAACACGACTTTTGCGCCAACGCGCGGCCGATCCGGCTCGCCAACCCCATCGCCAGCCAGATGAGCGTCATGCGTTCCAGCCTGCTTCCGGGCCTGATCGCCAATCTCGCCAGCAACCGCAAGCGCCAGCAGAACCGCGTGCGGGTGTTCGAGTCTGGCCGCTGCTTCGTGCGGGCGGACGGCGAAAGCGGGGCGGGGGCGGACGGGGAAGTCCCCGGCTTCGCGCAACCGCGCCGGCTGGCGGCGCTGGCGGCGGGGCCGGCCTTGCCCGAACAATGGGGGGAAGCGGCGCGCCCGGTCGATTTCTACGACCTCAAGGGCGACCTCGAAGCCTTGTTCGCGCCGCGCCCGCTCGCCTTCGCGCCCGTCGCCGCGCCCGCCCTGCATCCGGGGCGCGCGGCGGCGGTTTTCCTCGATGGCCGCCGCATCGGCGTCATCGGCGAAATCCACCCGCAGTGGGTGCAGCGCCATGAACTGGGCGGCGCGCCCATCGTCTTCGAGATCGACCTGGAAGCGGCGCTTGCCGCCGTGCGCCCGGCAAACGGCGAAATCTCGCGCATGCCCGCGGCGCTGCGCGATCTTGCGCTGGTGGTGCCGGTCTCGGTCAGCGCGGAACAAGCGCTCGCCGCCCTGCGCGAAGCCGCCCCGGAAGTCGTGCGGGAGATCAGCCTCTTCGATGTCTATCAAGGCCGGGGCGTCGAGCCGGGCCACAAAAGTCTTGCATTCAGGATTTCCATGCAAGATACTCAGCGCACGCTCGAAGATGCCGAAGTCGATGCGGTCATCTCCGGGCTGCTTCTTCATGTCGAGCGTGCCGTGGGCGGACGCCTGCGCGTTTGAAAGGATGATCCATGACATTGACCAAAGCCGAGCTTGCCGAACTGTTGTTTGAACAGGTCGGTTTGAACAAACGCGAAGCCAAGGACGTGGTAGAGGGCTTCTTCGAGGAAATCCGCTCCGCGCTCGAGCATGGCGAAAGCGTCAAGCTCTCCGGCTTCGGCAATTTCATGCTGCGCGACAAGCCGCAGCGTCCGGGGCGCAATCCCAAGACCGGCGAGGAAATTCCGATTTCCGCCCGGCGGGTGGTGACGTTCCATCCCAGCCAGAAATTGAAGATTGCCGTGGGAGAGCCTCAGCAATGACCGCTGCGCCTGAATCCCCCAAATCCCTGGAATTGCCGCCGATTCCCGCCAAGCGCTATTTCAGCATCGGCGAAGTCAGCGAACTGTGCGGCGTCAAGGCGCACGTCCTGCGTTACTGGGAGCAGGAATTCTCCCAATTGAAGCCCCTCAAGCGCAGCGGCAACCGGCGCTATTACCAGCACCACGAAGTGCTGCTGGTGCGGAAAATCCGCCACCTGCTCTACGACGAAGGCTTCACGATCTCGGGGGCGCGCAACCGTCTCAACGACGCCGCGATCCAGGATCGGGAAAACGCCATGGCCGCCGAGGAAGCCCGCAAGCTGCTCGTCGAACTGCGCGCCGAAGTCGAGGCCGCGCTGGGGGTGTTGCGGGGGTGAAGAAGCGCCGCGGCGCTGCGCGCCTCGCAATGACGAGGCGGGGAGGCTTGGCGCGGCGACGAGTTCTTCGCAATGACGGGCCTCGTCATTATCAGCGTCGCTTCGCTTCGCATGGTTGGCCCCCCTCTCCCTGGCCCTCTCCCCCCTGCGGGGAGCGAGGGGAATCCTTTGGAGCGTTCGCGCACGCCTTTTTCAATGCCGCCGCATCCTCCGGAGCGTTCGCGCACTCCTTCTTCAATGCCGCCGCATTCTCCGAGGGGTTCGCGTAGCCTTTTTTCGATGCCATGCAAGATGGGGCCGAAATCACTGGCTTTCGTCGAACGCGCCCACGAATTCGCGCAAAACAATGCCGCCCTGCGCCCCGCCTTCCTGGACATGGAAGAATTCGACGCCGATTTCGCCGACGCGCACAATCTGTGGGACATCCAGAACAGTATTAAAGAGGGGGCGGGGGAAGGAAGGGGATGCTTGTCCGTGCCCCGCCGCCAAGAAATCAGCGTCGGCTGCGATAGCCCCCCCCACCTCGTCATTGCGAGGAGCGCAGCGACGTGGCAATCCAGTTCGTTCTATACGGAGCGAAGCGACGCTGGATAAAGGGGAGGAGGAGCGGGACGCCCGTCCACTTTCCACCGCCAAGAAATCAGCGTCGCTTCGCTCCGTATAGTTGGAAACCCTCTCCCGCCCCTGACGGGGCACCCTCCCCCGCAAGCGGGGGAGGGGACGGCAGGCGCTTTACAGTAGTGGGGAGGGCTGGCTGGCGGTTGTGATTGGGGGAAGGGCGTACCGTTGCGGGAAAGGTAAAGCGTTGGCGATGAACCTTCCCTCCCCCGCTTGCGGGGGAGGGTGGCCGAAGGCCGGGAGAGGGCTTCCAACCATTCGGCGCGCAGCGCCGCTGATTAAAAAGGGGGCGAAGGAAGGGAACGCTTGTCCATTCTCCACCGCAAGGAAATCAGCGGCGCTGGGCGGGCGCGGCTCCGGCTTCGGTCACCAGCCAGTCCATGCCGCGGTCGTGCGGTTGCGGCAACACATCGGCCTCGCGCCCCAGTTCGAACCCGACGCCCACCGCCAGCGCGCGCATCGCGGCCAATGTGCGGTCGAAATAACCGCCGCCATATCCGAGCCGATAGCCGCGCGCATCGAAGGCATTGAGCGGCGCCAGTATGACTTCCGGGATGACCTCGTCCCCCCGCGCCGGAAACGCGATGCCATGACGGTCATGCGCGAGTTCCGCCCCGGGAAGCCACCTCCGGAAAACGAGCGGCGCATCCCGCCTCAGCGCTACGGGCAAGGCGGCGATGCGCGCCGCGTCCCCGGCAAGCCAACGCCCGGCCCAGCCGCGCAAATCCGCCTCGGCGCGAAAAGGCCAGTAAAACGCCAGCGTGCGCGGCGCAAGCCGGCCAATCAAATCATCGAGATGGCGCGCGATGCTTTCTTCCCAAATGGCGCGTTCGGCAGTGGACGCACTCTCGCGCGCGGCCAGCGCGCGCGCGCGCATGGCGGCGCGGCGCGCGTGCGCCTCATCGCCGGACGGACACATGCCTCTCTTCCGGAAGGCTCCGGCATGTTCCGGAAACAATGAATGTCACGCGCGGCCTGATGCGCTCTATTTTTTTTGCGTTGCTCCGGCATGCTCCGGAAACGATGGACGTCACGCGGGCCTTGTCCCACGCCCCCGCGCGGCCGGATGACGCCGGCTCGCCGGATTCAATGCCACAGATTCGGCACCACGTCATTGCTGTAGCCGGAAACGAAGGATTTCGCCGCGCCGGTGGCGGGATCGAACACATGGCGCCGCACGCGGCCAATGTTCTTGCCGTAGACATGGATGCTGATCGAGGGACGGTCGGCGAAGTTGTTCGCAACTTCGTGCACATCGCCGATCGTGGGCGACACGGCGGTCACTTCGCCGGGTTTCAGCACGCCGGAGCCGCTCGCTTCGTAGCTGCCATCGGGCTGTTTGCGGAATGTGGTCTCGCGCTCTTCGCCCCTGAGACCGCCGACGATGCCCCAGACGAGGTGGTCGTGCACAGGCGTTTTCTGCCCCGGCCCCCACACGAAACTGACGATGGAAAGGCGGTCGAGCGGATCGGCGTAAAGCAGGTATTGCTGGTAATGCCCGGGATGCGGGCGGGCGAAGGCGTCCGGCAGCCATTCGTCGCTGGAGACCAGCGCGGCGACGAGTTTCCTGCCCTCGGCGAGAATGACGGATTCGGCGGGCCGGGTTTCCAGCAGGCGGGTAATGTCCTGGACGAAGGTCAAAAGCGGTTGTGCGCTCATCGTGGGATCGACTCCGGTTGTCCGCGCTCGAAGCGCGCTTGCCGCGCCAGCGCGAATCCAGCCTCGCGCCCGGCTTCCGCTTCGGGCGCGAGTCTGGATAATGAAAGGCTTATTTATTTCTTCTGATAGCCGGCCAGATCGAGTTGCCGGCCCCAACCATTGATCTCATAGCCGATGAGCGAGATCGTGCCCACGGTCAGGACGGGAATCACCGCCTGCGAGCCGAAACGCTGGCGGAAATTGGCCTGGTCGGTGGCGGTCTGGATGGCGACTTCGGTGAATGGCACGCCGCGGCCGCTGAGGAAGGCGCGCGCCTCGGTGCATAGCTGCTCGCAATTGCTGGCCGTGTAGATCACCACCGGAAAATCGGACGACGCCTTGCGCGTGGAATAGGGAAGGGTCTGGGCGGGCGGCTTGTCGCGGAGATTGACGGACTCGACATCGCTGCCGGGAGGCAGAAGATCCGAATAATGAATGCGGCCTTTCTTGTCTTTCCAGCGATAGATGTTCAATGGAGGATCGCTCGTTACCTGCTGGGCCACGGCGTCCGCGGCAAAAAGAGCGATCAGGATAGCAAGCGGGATTGTCGTTTTCATCGAGAGTGTCATAATACGTTCACCATTCCGTTATGACGTAACAGGGCGTCGACCGTGGGTTCGCGGCCACGAAACGCCACGAATGATTCCAGAGCAGGCCGGCTACCGCCGACGGCGAGAACTTCGCGCCAAAAACGCTCGCCGACGGCACCATTGAGAAGGGTGCCACGTTTGCCGTCCTTTTGTCCAGAGGCCGCCTCTTCAAAAGCGGCAAAGGCGTCCGCCGAGAGCACCTCCGCCCATTTGTAGCTGTAATAGCCCGCCGCGTAACCGCTGGCGAAAATATGTGAAAAGCTGTGCGGAAAGCGATGCCAGGACGGCGGAAAGAGCACGGCGACTTCGCGGCGCACTTCGTCGAGAAGCGCCAGCACATGCTCGATGGGAACGCCGCCATCCGCCTGCGCGGAGGCCGCGCCGCTGTACAGGAGCAGATCGAAGAGGGCGAATTCGATCTGGCGCGCCATCCGCATGCCGCCCTGGAAATTGCGCGCGGCGATCATCTTGTCGTAGAGCGCGCGCGGCAAGGGTTCGCCGGTGTCGACGTGGGCGCTCATCATGGCGAGCACTTCCCATTCCCAGCAGAAGTTTTCCATGAATTGGCTCGGCAATTCCACCGCGTCCCATTCCACGCCATTGATGCCGGAGACGGCAAGCTCGTCGACGCGGGTGAGAAGGTGATGCAGGCCATGCCCGGTCTCGTGGAAAAGGGTCAGCACATCGTCGTGGGTGAATGTGGCGGGCTTGCCGTCGACGGGGCCGGGGAAATTGCAGACGAGATAAGCCACGGGCGTGATGAGGCCCTGCCCGCCGCGCTGGCGGTCGCGCGCCGAATCCATCCACGCCCCCCCGCGTTTACTGTCGCGGGCGTACAGATCGAGATAGAACTGACCGATCAGTTCGTTATTCTTCTCGATGCGGAAGAAACGAACATCGTCGTCCCATCCCGGCGCTTCATCGGCGGCGATATCGACGCCATAGAGACTATGGATGACATTGAAAAGACCATCGAGCACCTTGGGTTCCGGGAAATACTGCTTGACCTCCTGATCGGAATAGGCATAACGCTTTTCGCGCAGTTTTTCGGAAGCATAAGCCACGTCCCACGGTTCCAGCGGATCGAGTTGCAATTCCTCGCGCGCGAAAGCGGTGAGTTCGGCGAGATCGCGTTTGGCGAAAGGTTTGGCCTTCGCCGCCAGTTCGCGCAAAAAGGCGAGCGCCTGCGCCGGAGAATCCGCCATCTTGGCTTCCAGCGATACTTCGGCGTAATTGTCATAACCGAGCAGCGCCGCTTCTTCCGCGCGCAGGGCGAGGATGCGTTCGATCAGGGGGGCGTTGTTCCATTGCGCCTTGCCGCCGTCGGCGTCGCCGCCTCCGGCGCTGAATTCCGAAGCGCGGGTGGCATGGGCGCGGTACATGCGCGCGCGCAGGGCGCGATCGTCGGCGTATTGCATCACCGGCAGCCAGGAAGGCATGTGGAGCGTGAATTTCCATCCCGGACGGCCATCCTTTTCCGCCGCGGTCCGCGCGGCGGCGCGGGCATCGGCGGGGATACCGGCAAGGCCCGCTTCCTCCGCGATCCACTCGGCGTGGGCGTTGGTGGCATCGAGCAGATTTTCGGAAAATTTCGCCGCCAATTGCGAAAGTTCTTCCTGGATGGCCTTGAAGCGCGGTTTGACTTCGTCCGGCAACTCCGCGCCGGAGAGGCGAAAGTCGCGGATTTCATGAGCGATGACGCGGCGGCGCGCCGGATCGAGCGCCGCGTATTCGGCGCTGGCGGCCAGCGCCTTGTACTTGCGGAAAAGGGCGAGATTCTGCCCCAATTCGGCGTAAAAGCCCGACACCTCCGGCAACATGGCGTTGTATGCCTCGCGCCAGGGAGGAATATCCAGCACGCCATGCAAATGGCCGACGATGCCCCAGGCGCGGCCCAGGCGCTCGCCCGTCTCGAACATCGGCGCGACGAACCCATCCCAGCTCGGGGGGGCGTCATCCTGGAGCAAACGCTCGATCAGCGCGCCGTATTCGGCGAGCAGGGCGCGGATCGCGGGCTCGACGTGCTCCGGGCGAATATCGCCGAAGCGGGGCAAGGCGGAGAAATCGAGCAACGGATTGTCGTTCATGTCAACTCAACTCCCGTCCGGTGAGGCGGAGTCCGGCCTCGCGGTACTTATCGGCGGTGCGCGCGATGACTTCCGCCGGCAGCCGGGGCGCGGGCGCTTTCTTGTTCCAGTCGAGCGTTTCGAGATAATCGCGCACATATTGCTTGTCGAACGACGGAGGGCTGATGCCCTCGCGGTAACTGTCCGCCGGCCAGAAGCGCGAAGAATCGGGCGTGAGCGCCTCATCGATCAAATGCAGGACGCCGTCCGCGTCGACGCCAAACTCGAACTTGGTATCGGCGATGATGATGCCGCGTCCGGCGGCATGATCGGCGGCGGCGCGATACAAGGCCAGCGCCGCCTCGCGCGCCTGCTCGACCAGCGCGCCGCCTTTCGCGCCGAGCGCGGCCTCGCAGCGCGCCCGCGCCTGCTCGAACGACACATTCTCGTCATGTTCGCCGACATCGGCCTTGGTGGCCGGAGTGAAAATGGGCCGCGGCAATTTCGCCGCCTGCTTCAGCCCCGCGGGCAAGGAAATACCGCAAATCGCGCCGCTGGCCTGGTAATCCTTCCAGCCCGAACCGATCACATAACCGCGCACCACCGCCTCGACCGGCAAGGGCCGGAGACGCTCGACGACCAAGGCGCGTCCCCGCACCTGCCCGCGTTCGCTGGCGGCGACGACACTTTCGGGGTCGATGCCGGTGAGCTGATTTGGAACAATATGCGCGAGGCGCTCGAACCAGAAAGCGGCCATCGCGGTGAGCACGCGGCCCTTGTCCGGAATGGGATCGGACAGGACGACATCGAAGGCCGACAGGCGGTCGCTGGTGACGATCAACAACTTGTCATCGCCGACCGCGTAAATGTCGCGGACCTTGCCGCGCCCGACGAGCGGCAGGCTTGCGATGGAAGACTCGAACAAAAGGGAACTCACGGCGGCTACTCTCATGGATTGCGCGACAGGGGGCGGATTATATAGGTATAGGAATGGAAGCGGACGCGGACGCCGGGCGATGATGGATCTGTCGACACACGCGGACAAAGCAAGCGAGACTTTTATCGCCCATCTTCATTTCAGGATGCCGCGCCGTCCCCGCGCGGGAAACGTGACGGCATGAGGCCGAAGTGATCCGCGCGTCGATCCGCTCCAGCAATCGCGCGGGGATGGCTGCTCAATGGCGATCATCCATGGAAGCGCCTTGTCCGGCATGAAAAGCGCCGCGCTGGTATGGTATCGGCACAGAGCGCGCGCGGCATCGAAAAACTGACCGAGGCGAAAGCAGCGGGTAGCAACAGGAGATGCGGAGCACGAAACGCGAAATGGGATCCGGCGCTGTGTCCCTGCACCGAAGGGGCGACCGATCCGCGGCGCCCTGAACCGGGGGACTCGACGATGAAACTGCGTTTTCCCCTTTTCATGCTCGCCCTGGTTCTCTGCGCGGGAGCGCGGGCAAACGACGAGACGCCACCGGGATGTCCGGCGAGCGATTGCGGAATTATTGAATCGGGGATGGAGCCTTAGAACCTGTTCATTGTCTCTGGTACTCCCCCGCCGATTGCCCTTACAGCAGTCTGAACACGTTCTGAAAGGCGGGGAATTCGTTCCGATATTCCCGATTTCGCTGATTGCAGGAGCGATTTGCCGCCATTCCCGGAGACAATGAACAGGTTCTTAGATCGCCCAGGACGATGATGCGTGGTTCGGGTTCCTGATCGAAGCGCGTGTCAATGTAGCGGCGGATGTCGTTCGCTTAGCTGGTCAATTTGATCCGCGCTGTCAGGGCGGCGTTAACGTAGGTCGGCGCGAGATCCCCGGTAGCGGGGTCGATCGGCCTGGTCGTGTTGATCTTGCTCTTCAGGTGCGCGCCGATGAATTCCAGCGCAAAGCCATCGATGGTCAGGCGCAGCACCTGCGGATGCCGCCAGTGCGTGTGGCG
>JAIRLA010000080.1 GCA_031259795.1 Azoarcus sp. | reverse complement strand
CTGCGCGTCCTGCTGCTCGACCTCGACGCGCAACCCACCCTGTCCTCCTATTACGAACTCACCGAGCGCGCGCCGGGCGGCATCTACGAATTGCTGGCGCGCAATGAGCAAAACCCGGAGCAACTCATCTCGCATACGGTCATCGAGCGGCTCGACGTGCTGGTCTCGAACGATCAGCACCGACAGTTGGGCACGCTGCTCCTGCACGCCGCCGACGGGCGGCTGCGCCTGCGCAATCTGCTGCCCGTCTTCCGCGAGCGCTACGACCTCTTGCTCACCGACACCCAGGGGGCGCGCAGCGTGATGCTGGAAATGGCCGTGCTGGCTTCCGATTTGGCGGTCTCGCCGGTGACGCCGGAGATTCTGGCCGCCAGGGAACTCCGGCGCGGCACCTTGCAGCTGGTCGAAGACATCGCCCCGTATCGTCAGTTGGGTCTCACGCCGCCGCCTCTCTATTTGCTCATCAACCGCATGCCGGCCATTTCTTCCAATGCCCGGCTGATGCAGCAAACCTTGCGGTGGATCTTCAAGGATTACTCCGGCGTGCGGGTGCTCGATGCCGAGATCCCGGCGATCGAAGCCTTCCCGCGCGCCGCCACCCTCGGATTGCCGGCGCATCGCGTCGAACGCCGGCGTCCGAGCGGGCGGCAAGCGCCGTCGGCGCTGGAGATCGTGAATGCTCTGGCCGGCGAACTGTGTCCCGAATGGCGGGAACGCTTCGCCCAGGTCACGGGCAAGGCTGCCAGGAAGGAACGCCATGGCGAAGACGCCTGAATCGTACCGCGGACACGGACGCCTGCGTCCGCTGCTCGAACTGGCCCTGCGCGAGGGCTGGATCGTCTGCGCGGACGAGGAGGGAATCAGGCTCGTCAAGCCGGGTCTGCCGCCGATTCTCATCGGCGCGCCGCGCCGCGCAACGCCGGGAGACGGGAGAGAACGCCATGCCTGAGCTTACCCCCCAGGCGATGGCCGGGAAACTGTTGAGGGAGGGTTTCATGCACACTGGCCCCGACGCGCAGGCTTTGAGCGATCCGCTTTCCGATACGCCGATCGTGGTCACGCTCGACGAACTGCGCCCTTACGAACTCAATCCGCGCCTGACGCGCAATCCGCTTTATGACGAGATCAAAACCTCGATCCGCGAGCGCGGGCTGGACGCGCCGCCGCCGATCACCCGGCGACCCGGCGCGGAGCACTACATCATCCGCAACGGCGGCAACACGCGCCTTTCCATCCTGCGCGAACTGTGGTCGGAAACGAAGGACGAGCGCTTCTTCCGCTTCCCCTGCCTGTTCCGCCCGTGGCCGTCCGAACGCGGCGAGATCGTCGCGCTGACCGGGCACCTCGCGGAGAACGAACTGCACGGCGGCTTGACCTTCATCGAGCGCGCCCTGGGCGTCGAGAAGGCGCGTGAGCTGTACGAGCAGGAGAGCGGCCAGAGCCTGACGCAGTCCGAACTCGCCCAGCGCCTTTCCGCCGATGGGTATCCGGCTCAGCAACAGCACATCAGCCGGATGCAGAGTGCCGTGCGCTATCTCTTGCCGGCGATCCCGAACGTGTTGTACGGCGGCTTGGGCCGACCCCAGGTCGAGCGCCTCGTCGCGCTGCGCAAGGCCGGCGAACTCTCCTGGGAAAAACATGCCCAGGGCCAGTCCCCCGCCGTCGATTACGAGACCCTGTTTCACGAAGTGCTCTCGCCTTTCGATCTCGCGCCCGCCGAGTTCTCCCTGGCGCGCGTGCAGGACGAGTTGATCGGACAGATGGCCAAACGGCTGGGCGTCGGTTACAACCTGCTGGATCTGGAGATCGGCAGCAGCGAGGATCGGCGGAATGCCTTCCTGCGTCCGCCGGGGGAAATGCTTGGCGAAATGCTCGAAATGAGCATGGCGGAAATCCTCGAAGCGGGCGCGGCGATCCCGCCCGCCGCCCCGCCGAGTCCTCGCCCGCCGAACGCCGCGCTCCCGACGCGGAACGGCGGGGGCGATTTCCCGCCGCCCAGGATCGCCAGGAACCCGACCGGAACGAGGCCGCCCGCCGCGCCGCAAGCCGCGCTTCCTGCCCGCCCGGACGACCCGGCCTGGGAAGAAGCGCCGCCGCAAGAACCCGTCGTCTCGCCGGCGGCCGACACCGAGCGCCTGCAAGCCATTCAGCGGATGGTGGCCGAACACGTCGGTGACGCCGCGCCGGACTGCGCGGAGAACGTCCCGCGCGCGTTCCCGATCCAGGTCGGCGGACTCTATCCGATCACCGACCTCTGGCGTATCGAGCCGGGTCTCGATACGCCGGAACGCCTGCGCATCCATATCGCCCAGTTCGCCCGCGAGATTGCCGAAGAAGCGGGTCTGGCCGAGTGCGTCACGCCGGTCGACGACGGCATCGGGTTCGCCTGCGCGTCTTCTTCCGATCCGCCCGCGGAGGGTGGTCGCGCCCTGCTGGATTTGCTGCATCTCCTGAGCGGCGATTCGGAGCTTGGCGCCCTGTTGCGCGGTCGCCTCTCCGACGCCGGACTGGTCAAACTGTTCCGCATCCTGCGGCTGGCCCGCCGGTTGCGGGACATCGAAACGGGCGCGCCCGGATGCTGACCATGGAGGCGGAGAGGATGACCCCCCATCCCCTGAATCAGGCCGTGGTGATCCAGACGCTGCACGATCTGCGCAACGGCCAGCTGCATCGTTGCCTGGACATGGGCTTCACCGAACGCGAACTGGAGGTGCTGAAATGGCCCGCGCTGGCCGCGCTGCTGGTCCATGCGCGGGTGCCGTGGTGTACGGTCACGGTGGATCGGAACGTGCTGGGACGCCTGATCGACCAGGCGCGCGAGGTCGAGCGGGAAGTGACCACGGTCGACCGCCTGCTCACCCTGGGCGCGAGTTCCGAGATGATCTGCCAGCGGCACGGCCTGACGCACCAGGAAGTGGCGCTGCGCCGCGAGCTCCTCGGACTGCCCGGACGCAAGGGGCGTCATCCGGAATTGAGTGATGCGCAGGAGGCGGAATTGTGGCGGGCCTGGCAGGTCGACGCCGCCGAACGCGGCATCGCTCCCGACGAGGAAGAGGGCATCCTGGCGTGGGCGATGGAGCGGGCCGAGGCGATGGCCGTGCCGCTGGCGGTGATCTGGACGACCCTCCAGAACTGGAGCGCGCGGGAGTCCGCCGAGGCATGAGCGGGCCATGAGCCGAACGCCCCCGGCGGGCGCGTCGCCGGACTTCTTCGACGAGGCGCTGCGCCGTTTTGCGCCCGCCTCGTCCCCGGCGAACCCGCCGCCGCGGGACGACGGTTCGGACGGTTTCCTGTTCAGCGGCAACCGCCAGGAAACCGTCCCCCGCGCGCTGTTCTTCGACCGCCGTCTCACACCGCTCGAACGCAATGCCTGGCAGGTCATCCGCCTCAAGCTCCATCACCACGGCGTGACGGCGTTTCCGACGTATGAAGAATTGCGCCCCCTGCTTTCGTCGATGCCCTGCGCGTCCCGTGCCTCGCAGGAAACCGTGGCGCGCGCCCTGACCCTTCTGCGCCTGACGCGCTGGCTGAGTCTGGCGCGCCGGCGGCGCGATCATAAGACGGGACGCATTCGGAGCAATCTCTACGTCTTGCACGACGAACCCTTGACCCCCTTCGAGGCCATCCAGCTCGATCCCGAATATCTGACGCTTTTGAGCCGGGCGCTGGATCATGCCAGCAAGTCCGTCCGACTCGTGGGGCAGCAGGTCGTGCGCGAACTGGGCGAAGACCCCCGGCTCGCCGGAAAGATCCTGCCGAGCCGATTGCATGTGCTGGTGCAGCGCATGGCCGGAGGCGGCCAGGCGGAAACTGATCCACAGGAAGAAGCCCTTCACGATTCCGAAGAAGGCGGAAACGATTCCGAAGAAGGCAAAAACGATTCCGAAGAAGGCGGAAACGAATCCGAAGAAGGTGGGGAAACGCCTTCTTCGGATTCCGAAGCAGGCGGCAAACCCGCGCCGGAGACCCTTCTTCGGAATCCGAAGCGGGACAGTACAGTACGTACTGTACGTACTATAAATATTCTAAAAGAAGTACGTACTGTACCGCGCGCGCGTGAGGGCGAAGAAGGCTGGCAATTGCCGCAACGCTTCCTCGAATTGAAGGAGGAGCAGCAGGCCGGCGCTCTGGCGGCGCTCAGGCAGGTCGAGCGCGAACAACGGCAGGCCGTGCTGGACGAATGGGACGCGCGCTGCCGAGAAGGGAAGATTCGCCAACCCGCTTCCTATCTATTCGGCATCATCCAGAAAGCCTTGCGCGGGGAGTTCAAGGTCTGGGCAGGCGGGAACCCGGACGCCGCGGCGCCCGATCCGCCCGGCGCGGACGGCAGGACGAACCCGGACGCGAAGCCGGCCAGTCCCGAAACGGCCAGGGAGCATCTGGCGAATATCCGCGCCATGCTGCGCGGCGCGCCGTACCTTCCCGGCCCGCCGTAGCGCTTTATGCTGGCGGCTCTCCATGGAAGCGATGCCCAGGGCATCCCTTCCACAGACCCTACTCGCAATCGCAATCGCAGGAAATCGCCTGCCCTCCGCAGACCGGGCAGTGTTCCACGTCGCAGCCGGGCACGTGCAGTTGCCCTTTGACCACCGCGCAATCCCCGCAGGGGTGGTCGTCGGCTCCCCAGTCCCCATCTTCTTCCCCGTAGGGAATCCGGGGGTATTCCACTCCGCCGATCCAATACGTCTTCTGTCTCTGCGCGGCCCGGATCTTCTCGGGCCAGCCCTCGATGACCTGAGTGCCATTGTACGGTACGTATTTCCTGTCCATGTTCCCCTCTCGTGAATGTGCGGAATGCACGCCTCGCGGAGAGGATAGCTTCGTCCTCGTTTCCAGGGAAGTCCGGGCGAAACCGCCTCCCGCCCCTCCCAAAACGGGGAGCGATCCGGTGCGGATTCTTTGCTGACAAACGCTGGCCTTGTGCCGATGCTGGCGGCTCATTCCTTTCTTCCGCCGAGCCTGCCATGCCCAACGAATCCCCCTCGCTCAATCTCGGTTCCCTGCGCAGCGCCATGGCGCTGACCCTGCACACCCATCACG
>JAIRLA010000039.1 GCA_031259795.1 Azoarcus sp. | reverse complement strand
TTGAATCTCCTCCGCGCCGACACCTCCCGTTCCATCAACCCGCCCGGAAAACTCAAAACCGCTGCGTACAATCCGGACTATCTGGCTACCGCCCTGCAATTACGCAAAATTTGATGCTCCGGCCCTGGAGGGTGGCCGAAGGCCGGGGGAGGGGAGTTCATCGCAAGAACTCGTCATTGCGAGGAGCGCATCGACGCGGCAATCCAGTTCGTTCCACTCGGCGCGTAGCGCCGCTGACGCGGGAGAGCGTGTTTTTCCCCGCGGAGCGCGGCGGCGCCGATCGGATCCGCTCCCTGATCCCGTGCGTGCGCCATTCTCCCCGCCCGCCGTCCGGGCAAGTTATCATCAGCCCCTCGGCGGCCTGGCCGCACTGACATCCACCGGGGACTCATCACTTCACGACCATGGCGCACATTTTTTGCGTGGCCAATCAAAAAGGCGGGGTGGGCAAGACGACCACCAGCGTCAACCTTGCCGCCGCCCTGCACCAGGCGGGGCAGCGCACGCTGCTGGTCGATCTCGATCCGCAGGGCAATGCGACCATGGGCAGCGGCATCGACAAGCGCCAGCTCGCGCATTCGGTCTATCACTTGTTGGTGGGGCTGGCCGGGCTGGACGCGGTTCGCGTCGTCTCGCCGCCGGGCGGTTACGACATCCTGCCCGCCAACCGCGATCTGGCCGGGGCGGAGATCGAACTGGTCAATCTCGAACGGCGCGAGAAGCGCTTGCGCGAGGCATTGGCCGAGTGCGGAGGCGGTTACGATTTCGTGCTCGTCGATTGCCCGCCTTCGCTGTCGCTCCTGACGCTCAACGGACTGTGCGCGGCGCACGGGGTCATCATCCCGATGCAGTGCGAGTATTACGCGCTGGAGGGACTCTCCGACCTGGTCAATTCGATCAAGAAGGTGCATGCCAATCTCAACCGCGACCTCAAGATCATCGGCTTGCTGCGGGTGATGTTCGATCCCCGCATCACCTTGCAGCAGCAGGTTTCGGCCCAGCTCGAAAGCCATTTCGGCGACAAGGTGTTCCGCGCCGTGGTGCCGCGCAATGTGCGGCTGGCGGAAGCGCCCAGCCATGGCCTGCCGGGCGTGGTGTTCGACCGCGCTTCCCGCGGCGCGCAGGCGTATCTCGCGTTCGCCGAGGAATTGATCGAACGGGGCAAGACACTGTGATTGCAATGGAAACACGGGCGGCGCGAACGATGTTGAAAACGATATGACTCCACCCAAACCCAAGGGCCTCGGACGCGGGCTCGATGCGCTGTTGGCGGCCAACCGCGACGACGAGGCCGAGAAAGGCGAACTGCAAACCTTGGCGCGCGAGTCCCTGCGCCCCGGCAAGTATCAGCCGCGTACCCGCATGGACCCCGGGTCGCTCGAAGAATTGGCGGCTTCGATCAAGGCGCGGGGGATCATGCAGCCCATCCTGGTGCGTCCGCTGGGCGGGGGCGAGTACGAGATCATCGCCGGCGAGCGGCGCTGGCGGGCGGCGGCCATCGCCGGGCTGGACGAGGTGCCCTGCTTGGTGCGCGAGATTCCCGACGAGGCGGCGCTGGCGATGTCGCTCATCGAGAATATCCAGCGCGAGAATCTCAATCCGCTCGAAGAGGCTGGCGGCATCCAGCGCCTGATCGACGAGTTCGGCATGACGCACCAGCAGGCCGCCGACGCGGTGGGGCGTTCGCGCCCGGCGGCGAGCAATTTGCTCCGGCTGCTCAATCTCGCCCAACCGGTGCAGGAATTGCTGATCGCGGGCGATATCGACATGGGACATGCGCGCGCCCTGTTGCCGCTCGACGGCGCCAGCCAGATCCGGATCGCCAATCTGGTGGCGGCGAAGCAGCTTTCGGTGCGCGAGGCGGAAAAGCTGGCGCGGCAAGTCCTGGAGCCGCGTTCGCTGAAGGCCGCGCCGGTTCCGGATCGTGATCTATTGCGCCTGGAAGAAGAAATCGCCGATTCGATCGGCGCGGCGGTCAGGATCAAGGCGAACAAAAAAGGCGTGGGCGAGGTGGTGATCCGCTTCGCCAGCCTGGAACAACTCGATGGTTTGCTCGGGCGCCTGCGCTGAAAGGCGGGCGGCGCGACGCCATATGCATGTTCCGTTTTGTCATGTTGCGGAGCGGATTGACTTGCCGGGGGCGTCTCCCCTAGGATGGGCGGCGTTTTCGGCGGTCGCGGCATCGAATGGCGCGCCGGCGGCGCGGAGAGGGAATGCATAAGGCAGTCTTGCTGCAACTGGGGGCGACGCTTCTGGCGGCGGCGGTCGCGGCCATCTTTCTGGGCGCGCGCGGGGCTTTGTCCGCGGCGTGCGGGGGGCTGGCCTATGTGTTGCCGAGCGGGTTTTTCGCGTGGCGGCTCGCAGTGACGGCGTTGCGCGAAGGACGTGCTACAGTAGCAGCCTTTGTTGCGGGCGAGCTGGTCAAGCTCGCCTCGACCGTGGGGCTGCTCGCGCTGACGGCGATGCTGTATGGGAATGTCCATTGGGGTGCGTTCCTGGCCGGGCTGGCGCTGGCATTGAAAGCGAGTTTGTTTGCATTTTTGGTGAAGACCTGAACATGGCTACTGAGCACGCGGCACAAGCCCCAAGCGCGGGTGAATACATCAAACATCATCTGATCCACCTCAACAACACCGGCGAGAGGCAGACGAACGTCGTTGATTGGTTGGTGGTCAATTACGACACCCTGTTCTATTCCCTCGGGCTGGGCATCCTGACGGTGTTCCTGCTGTGGCTGGCGGCGCGCAAGGCCACTTCCGGCGTGCCGGGGCGTTTCCAGGGCAGCGTCGAGATGCTCGTCGAACTGGTCGCCGATCAGGCCAAGGGCATCATCCACAGCGCCGAATCGCGCCGTTTCGTCGCACCGCTGGCCTTGACCGTGTTCGTGTGGATTTTCTTCATGAACGCGATGGATCTGCTGCCGGTCGATCTGCTGCCGACGCTCTGGCAACAGGCGACACACAATCCGCACGCCTACATGCGCGTGGTGCCGACCGCCGACCTTTCGGCCACGCTCGGCATGTCCATCGGCGTGTTGCTGCTCTGCGTGTACTACAACATCAAGATCAAGGGCGCGGCGGGTTGGGCGCACGAACTTTTCACCGCGCCGTTCGGCGCGCACCCGGCGCTGTGGCCGGTGAATTTCCTCATGCAGATCATCGAGTTCCTGGCCAAGACCATCTCGCACGGCATGCGGTTGTTCGGCAACATGTACGCGGGCGAACTGGTGTTCATGCTGATCGCGCTGATGGGCGGGGCATGGGCGGTTTCCACCTCCGGCATCCTGCTGGCCATCGGCCATGTCCTGGCCGGCACCGCGTGGGCCATCTTCCATATCCTTATCATCCTGCTCCAGGCTTTCATCTTCATGATGTTGACTCTCGTCTATATCGGTCAGGCGCACGAGGGGCACTGACTCCGGTGTTGTCGTCGCGGGGTTTTCCCGCTGGTTTCATCCTTGCTTCAACCTCAACTGTATCCGCTTTAAGGAGTTGTCATGGAAAACATTCTTGGTCTCGTTGCTCTGGCTGCCGGTCTCATCATCGGTCTCGGCGCTGTCGGAGCTTGTATCGGCATCGGCATCATGGGATCGAAATATCTCGAAGCCTCCGCTCGCCAGCCTGAACTGATGAACGCCTTGCAAACCAAGATGTTCCTGCTGGCCGGTCTGATCGACGCCGCCTTCCTGATCGGCGTCGGCATCGCGATGATGTTCGCCTTCGCCAACCCGTTCCAGTTGTGACCGGTTCGCGTTCCTCTAACCGTCATTGAGGACAAGAACAGTGAATCTGACTGCCACCTTGTTTTTACAACTCATCGTCTTCCTCATCCTCGGGGCATTCACGATGAAGTTCGTGTGGCCGCCCATTGTGAAAGCCTTGGACGAACGCGCGAAAAAGATTGCCGATGGGCTGGCGGCCGCGGACAAGGCAAAGTCCGATCTGGCCCTGGCCGACAGGAAAGCCGTGGAGGAATTGCGCGCGGCCCGCGAAAAGGCGGGCGAGATACGCGCCAATGCCGAACGGCAGGCCAGCGAGAAGATCGACGATGCGCGCACCGAAGCCGCGCACATCATCGCCCAGGCGCGGGAAGCCGCGCAGGCCGAGGCGGGCGTGGCCGCGCAGCGCGCCAGGGAAGCCCTGCGCGATCAGGTGGCCTTGCTGGCGGTCGCCGGCGCCGAGAAGATCCTGCGCCGCGAGATCAACCCGAAGGTGCATACCGATCTGCTCGCC
>JAIRLA010000024.1 GCA_031259795.1 Azoarcus sp. | reverse complement strand
AGTTCGCCGACCGAGCGCACGCGGCGGTTGCCGAGGTGGTCGATGTCGTCGATGTCGCCGCGGCTGTTGCGCAGTTCGACCAGCACGCCGATGACGGCGAGGATGTCGTCCTTCGACAGTACGCCGGAGCCTTCCTCGCCGCGCGGGCCGATTTGGGCATAGAAACGCTTGAGCCAGTCCGGCGCTTTTTCGTCGACCGTGGACGGATAGGCGCGGCGGTTGAATTTCATGCGCCCGACCGTGGAGAGGTCGTAACGCTCCTCGGAATAGAACAGTCCGCGGAAAAGATTCTCGACGGCATCTTCGGTCGGCGGCTCGCCGGGGCGCATCATGCGGTAGATCGCCACCTTGGCCGTCCATTCGTCGATCGTCTCGTCGATGCGCAGGGTCTGCGAAATATACGCGCCGCGATCGAGGTCGTTCACGTACAAGGTGACGAGTTTTTCCACCTTGGCCGCGCGCAGTTTGGCGAGCAGGTCTTCGGTGATCTCGTCGTTGGCGCGGGCGAGCAGTTCGCCCGTGGCGGCATCGGGAATGTCGTGGGCGACGACGCGGCCCAGGATGAAATCGTCCGGCACCGTCATGCTCGTGACGCCGGCCTGTTCGAGTTCGCGGAGATGGCGGGCGGTGATGCGCTTGTCCTTGGCGACGATCACCTTGCCGTCGGGCGCGGTAATCTCGAATCGCGCCACCTCGCCTTTCAGGCGCTCGGGCACGAGATCGAAGCAAACGCTGTCGGCGGCGAGATGGAACTCGTCGAAATCGTGGAAGGTATTGAGGATTTCTTCCGAATTCATGCCGATGGCGCGCAGCAGGATCGTCACCGGCATCTTGCGGCGGCGGTCGACGCGGAAATACAGGTAGTCCTTGGGATCGAACTCGAAGTCGAGCCAGGAGCCGCGATACGGGATGATCCGCGCCGAAAAGAGCAGCTTGCCCGAGGAGTGCGTCTTGCCCCGGTCATGCTCGAAGAACACCCCCGGCGAGCGGTGCAACTGCGACACGATGACGCGCTCGGTGCCGTTGATGACGAAAGAGCCGGTGTCGGTCATGAGCGGAATTTCGCCCATGTAGACTTCCTGCTCCTTGACTTCCTTGATGGTGTCCTTGGGCGCTTCGCGGTCCATGATGACCAGGCGCACGCGGGCGCGCAGCGGCGAGGCGAAAGTCAGCCCGCGCTGCTGGCACTCTTTCACGTCGAACACGGGTTCGCCCAGCATGTATTCCACGAATTCCAGCCGGGCGTTGCCGCTGTGGCTGGAAATCGGGAAGATCGACGTGAACGCGGCTTGCAGGCCCCGATTCTCCCGTTCTCCCGCGGGCGTTTCCGCCTGCAGAAAATCCGCGAAAGAATCGATCTGGGTGGCCAGCAAGAAAGGCGCATCAGGCACGGCCGCGCGCTTGGCGAAGCTCTTGCGGATACGCTTCTTCTCAGTGTAGGAATACGCCATGGATGCTCCGGCTAGAGGTGTGACGTCGGGAAGACAGAACACAGCGCCCCCCGCGAGGGGCCGGGACAGGCCGGCCAGACCGGCCCTCCCCCGCCCCGCCCGCCGCGGAGACGCTTTGCGCTATCTTCATTGCACTGCTTCATACAAAGCACGAAAGGGCTGGCGCCCGAAAACGAGAGCGCCAGCCCCGCCGCGAAAACAGGATTACTTGATCTCGGCCTTGGCGCCGGCGTCTTCGAGTTGCTTCTTCAACGCTTCGGCGTCGGCCTTGGGCAAGGCTTCCTTCACCGTCTTGGGCGCGCCGTCGACGAGATCCTTGGCTTCCTTCAGGCCCAGGCTGGTGGCCGCGCGCACGACCTTGATGACTTCGACTTTCTTTTCGCCCACGGCGGTAAGCACCACGTCGAATTCGGTCTTTTCCTCGACGACCGGGGCCGCCGCCGCCGCGCCCGGCCCAGCCACGGCCAGCGAGGCGGCGGAGACGCCGAATTTTTCCTCGAACGCCTTGACCAGATCGTTCAGTTCCACGACAGTCATCGCGCCGACGGCTTCGAGAATGTCTTCTTTGCTGATAGCCATTTCAAATCACTCCACAATCAAATGTTGGAAAACCGTAAAACAGAGAGAGCTTGTTCAGACCGCCGCGCCCGCTTCTTCCTCGCGCTTCCTGGCCAGCGCCGCCAGCGCGCCCGCAAAGCCGGAAACCGGCGCCTGCATGACGCCCAGCAAACGGGCAAGCAGTTCTTCGCGGCCCGGAATCGAGGCCAACGCCTGCACGCCCGCTTTGTCGAGCACCTTGCCGGCATACACGCCCGCGCGCAGCGCCAACTTGTCGTTGCCCTTGGCGAAGTCGTTGAGCACCCTGGCGGCGGCGATCGGATCGGTCGAGATGCTGTAGATCAGCGGCCCGGTCAATTGATCGGCCAGCCCGGCGAACGGCGTCCCGGCCAGCGCGCGGCGAACCAGCGTGTTCTTGAGCACGCGCAAATAGACGCCCGACGCCCTGGCCCTGGCGCGCAGCACGGTGAGATCGCTTACCGCGATGCCGCGATATTCAGCCACCGCGATCGTCTGGGCGTTGGCGACCTGCGCCGCCACCTCGGCTACTACGGCTTTCTTGTCATCGAGATTGAGACCCACGGGTCTTTCCTCCTTTCAAGTCCACACACGGCGGGCAATCACGCCCGCCGCACCCACGGCGACCTGGACAGGAGCACGGCCATCGAAGCCAGAATCCTGTTCTGGGCACACCGTCTGCGCAGGCCGCTTTCACGATTGAACGGTTGTCCGGAGACGCCCGTGCCTGCGGTCTTTGACGATCCGCCCGGCTCGCGCCGGACGGCCCAAAGTCTTTTGTTACCCTTAACCCGACACCCCGGCAGTATCGACCTTCACGCCCGCGCCCATCGTGCTGGAAAGCGCAATGCGACGCAGATAGACGCCCTTGGCCGCGGCCGGACGGGCCTTGACCAAGGCATCGACGAATGCCCTGAAATTCTGTTCCAGCGCCTCGACCCCGAAGGAAGCGCGGCCAATGGTGGCATGCACGAGGCCTCCCCTGTCGGTGCGGTACTGCACTTGGCCCGCCTTGGCGTTCTTCACCGCCGTGGCGACATCCATGGTCACGGTGCCGACCTTGGGATTCGGCATCAGGCCGCGCGGGCCGAGAATCTGGCCGAGCTGGCCGACGACGCGCATCGCGTCCGGCGTGGCGATCACCCGGTCGAAGTCGAGCTTGCCGCCCTTCACCTCCGCCGCGAGATCGTCGAAGCCGACGATGTCCGCGCCCGCCGCCCTGGCGGCCTCGGCCTTTTCGCCCTGGGCGAACACGGCCACCCGCACCGTCTTGCCGGTACCCGCCGGCAGCACCACGGAGCCGCGCACCACTTGGTCGGACTTGCGCGCGTCGACGCCGAGATTGACCGCGACGTCGATCGACTCGTCGAATTTCGCCGTCGAGCATTCCTTGACCAGCGTCAGCGCTTCGCTGACCGGATAGACCTTGCTGCGGTCGACTTTCGCGCGCAACGCCTGGATTCGCTTGGAAATCTTCGCCATGTTCACATCCCTTCCACAGTGATGCCCATGCTGCGGGCGGTACCGGCAATCGTGCGCACCGCCGCGTCGAGATCGGCGGCGGTCAGGTCGGGCTGCTTGGCCTTGGCGATTTCCTCGGCCTGCGCGCGCGTGATCTTGCCCACCTTGTCGGTATGGGGCTTGGCCGAGCCTTTGTCGACCGCGGCCGCCTTCTTGATGAGGATCGTCGCGGGCGGCGTCTTCATCACGAAAGTGAAGCTCTTGTCGGCAAAAGCGGTAATCACGACCGGAATCGGCAAACCCGGCTCCAGCCCCTGCGTCCTGGCGTTGAACGCCTTGCAGAATTCCATGATGTTCAGCCCGCGCTGACCGAGCGCCGGCCCGATGGGAGGACTGGGGTTGGCCTTGCCGGCCGGAACCTGCAACTTGATGTAAGCAATGATCTTCTTTGCCATGACGGCCTTGCTCCTTCGATGAGTACAAACGCGCCGGCCACGCGGCGCTCCTCTTCAACCCGGTCAACGGGCAATGGCGGACCCGCGGGCCCGCCTTCTCGTGCTCACGCCTTTTCGACTTGAGCGAAATCCAGTTCCACAGGCGTCGCGCGCCCGAAAATCGTCACCGACACCTTGAGCTTGCTTTTCTCGTAATTGGCATCCTCGACCGTGCCATGAAAGTCGGTAAACGCCCCTTCCTTGACCCGCACGACCTCGCCGACCTCGAACAGCACCTTGGGGCGGGGCCTTTCCACCCCTTCCTGCATCTGTTGCAGGATCTTGTCGACGTCGCGTTGCGGAACCGGCATCGGCTTGTTGGCGCTGCCGCCGACGAAGCCCGTCACTTTCTGCGTGGACTTCACCAGATGCCAGGTCTCGTCGTTCATCTCCATCTCGACGAGCACGTAACCCGGAAAGAACTTGCGCTCGGAGACGCTCTTCTGGCCGCCCTTCATCTCGACCACTTCTTCCACCGGCACGAGAATCTGCCCGAAGGAAGCATCCATGCCGGCGCGGGTAATCCGCTCGATCAGCGCGCGCCGCACGGACTTCTCGAAACCGGAATAAACGTGGACGACATACCAGCGTTTGGCCATGATCACTTTTTCCAGCCCAGGAGCATGTCATACACCGCCCACTCCAGGGTCTTGTCGGTAAACCAGAGGAAGATCGCCATCACCACGACGAAGACGAAGACGATGCCAGTCATCTGCACGGTTTCCTTGCGCGTCGGCCAGACCACTTTCCTGGTCTCGACAATCGCTTCGCGCACGAATTCGGCAAACCGCCGGCCCGGCGCGGTAAACCATGCCGCCACGCCGCCCGCCGCCAGCCCCGCCAACACACTGAGCACGCGCAACACCAAGGGCTGCTCGCTCAGGACGTAGAAACCGGCCACGCCCGCGACAGCCAACGCAATAGCCAGTGTGAGTTTCAATTTGTCGATCAAGACGACGACTTCCGGAAAATGGCAGGGGCAGAGGGAATCGAACCCCCAACCTTCGGTTTTGGAGACCGACGCTCTGCCAGTTGAGCTATACCCCTGCGACAGAGACCACAAAGCGCACCCTCACGGGCGCGCTCCTGAACCAGTATCAATATTAAAAACGGGCGATCCGCCAATCATTCGATGATCTTGGCGACGACGCCGGCGCCCACGGTGCGGCCGCCCTCGCGGATGGCGAAGCGCAAGCCTTCTTCCATCGCGATCGGCGCGATCAGCTTCACCGTGATCGACACGTTGTCGCCCGGCATCACCATCTCCGTGCCTTCCGGCAGCGAGATCGAACCGGTCACGTCCGTCGTCCGGAAATAGAACTGCGGACGGTAATTGCTGAAGAACGGCGTGTGACGCCCGCCCTCTTCCTTCGAGAGTACGTACACCTCGCCCGTGAAATGCGTGTGCGGCGTGATCGAACCCGGCTTGGCCAGCACCTGCCCGCGTTCGACATCCTCGCGCTTGGTGCCGCGCAGCAGAATGCCGACGTTGTCGCCCGCCTGACCTTGGTCGAGCAGCTTGCGGAACATCTCCACCCCCGTGCAGGTGGTCTTCTGCGTCGCCTTGATGCCGACGATTTCGATTTCTTCGCCAACCTTGATGACGCCGCGCTCCACCCGGCCCGTCACCACCGTGCCGCGGCCCGAGATCGAGAAGACGTCTTCGATCGGCAGCAGGAAGGGTTTGTCGATGGCGCGCTCCGGCGTCGGAATGTAGCTGTCGAGCGCCTCGGCCAGCGCAAAGATGGAGCCTTCGCCCTGTTCGCCCGTGTCGCCTTCGAGCGCCTTCAGGGCCGAGCCCTTGATGATGGGAATGTCGTCGCCGGGGAATTCGTATTTGGAGAGCAGCTCGCGCACTTCCATTTCCACCAGTTCCAGCAGTTCTTCGTCGTCGACCTGGTCGCATTTGTTCAGGTAAACGATGATGTACGGCACGCCCACCTGCCTGGCCAGCAGGATGTGCTCGCGCGTCTGCGGCATCGGGCCGTCGGCGGCGGACACCACCAGGATGGCGCCATCCATCTGCGCCGCGCCCGTGATCATGTTCTTCACGTAGTCGGCGTGTCCGGGGCAGTCAACGTGGGCGTAGTGGCGATTGGCCGTTTCGTACTCCACGTGCGCCGTGTTGATCGTGATGCCGCGCGCTTTCTCTTCCGGGGCCGCGTCGATCTGGTCATACGCCTTGGCCTCGCCGCCGAACTTCTTCGACAGGATCGTCGTGATCGCCGCCGTCAGCGTGGTCTTGCCGTGGTCAACGTGACCGATTGTCCC
>JAIRLA010000280.1 GCA_031259795.1 Azoarcus sp. | reverse complement strand
GAGTTCTTCCGATGGGCTCCCTTCGTGCGATGGATTCCTTCCCTCCCCCGCAAGCGGGGGAGGGGACGGCAGGCGGCTGTGATTGAGGGATGGTCATCCAGCGGCGCTACGCGCCGTGGCAATTCTATATGGCGGTTCAAGGCGGGCCTATTGGAATAGGTTCTTAGTCATACCTCACGCCAAGCCAAATGGCCCATCTTCCGCAGAGCATACTGCCGGGGCCATAAAGATAAACGCGAACACCATCGCTAGCTTCTTAACTGTCATGATTGTTTCCTCCTTCAGATATGCAAGTCATTGCCCCTTGGGAAAACACAGTCCGTCTTCATCCGATACGCAAATGCGAACAACAGCGCCATTTCGGAGAAGGGCTGAGTAGGTCCGAAACCCGACATATCCCCCAAAGGAATTCTTTGCGTTTACCTCGCCTTTCTGCCAGTACCCAAATGCGACGCTCATGTCCAAGATTGGTACGGAATTCCACCAACCCTTAACGCATGGCTGATGTCTAAACTGTGCCGAGCCAGGATCTTTGAGCCCGAATGCAATGACGCTTTCCACAATAGACTGACACTCCTCAGGCGACATTTCCCGTCCGTAGTCCGCGTTCGCAATTTGCTCCGCTGACGGGGCGGATGCACACCCAGAAATCACGGAAGCTATCAATAAAATAGCTACACATGTCCCAGCAAATACTCTCTTCATTTTTTCTACTCCATCGAAAAATGACGACAACCGCAACAAATCAAGCGCCAAGACCTTTGCGCCGAACATTTCGGCAAACGGTAAGACTATCTCTCCACATCGTCCGCCAGACGCCGATCCCCGCTCACCCACTTTTCCGCATCGCCCCTTTTACTTTTTTGCTCCGCTCGCCTGCTTTTTTACCCCGCCCGCCTGCTCCAGCCCCCGAGCATCCTGCTTTTCCGCTCCGCCCGCCTGCTTTTCCACCCAGACCATCCTGGCTTTTTTCCAGGCCGCCCTGCCTCCCGGGCAGGTAGCCGGAGCACAAAAGCAGGCAGGCGGGGAAAAAAGGCAGATGGGCCGGAGTAAAAAAGCAGGCGAACAGAGAAAAAAAGCAGACGGACCGGCGCAGGGAAGCAGGCGAACGGCCCCCGGAAGTCTTCAGCCCGCGTCCGCAGGCTCGGCGCGGCGCTTCGTGCGCGGAAAGCGCTCGCGCAGGGACGCGTAGACGGCTTTCGCGCCGGGGACATCCTGCCCGGCGGCGACCTTGGCGTAGTTGTAGAACGCGAGCGCGGCGTGATAGGCCTCGTTGCCCGCGAGCATCTGGATGTCGCTGACGTTGTCGACCAGTTGTTGCAGGGTGACGAGCAGTGGTTCGAGCTTGTTGCCCGCGTCGGCGAAGTCGATCTCGAAGGCTTCCATGTCGAGGAAGGACGGGCGCAGATCGGGATTGATCTTCGCCAGTTCGTGCGCCTTTTCCACGAAGGAGTAGGTCTTGTCCCCCATCTTGGGGAGCGCGCGCCGCTCGCCGGGGGTGAGCGGCACGACGTAGGGACGCAGCAGGGCGCCCAGTTGTTCGGCCAGTTGCCGCGCCTGCGCCAGTGTTTCGGCCGGGATGCTGATGCTGTGGTCGTTCTTCGTTGGCATGGATGGTTTCCTTTTTGCTGGAAGGTTGGCCGGCGGGCGCGTCCGCCGCTGTTGCCGCCCTGCGCGGCGGCGAAAAAAATCCCCCGCGGCCAAGGACCGCGAGGGATTTTTTTCGTGTTTCTTGTGGGTGAAGCGGATGCCGGGAATGGAAGCGCACGCTCGTCAGGAAAGGCTCAAGCGGGCAAGGGTAGCCGTCCGTCCACCCGTTCGTCATGAACTATCACTTTTTATCCCCTCATCCGCCGAAAACAATGTCGTATCGGAAAATGCGGATGAGTCTATACGCTTAATTTTCGGCATGCAACACTTTTTTATTCCGATGACTTCCACTTCCCCTCGCCCCTCCATGTACAGGCCGGGGAGGGCGGTCGAAGGGCGGTCGAAGGGCGGGAGAGGGCGTCGTTCCATCCGGCGCGTAGCCCTTCAGCCCGGGACCTTGCCGCCGCATTCGCCGCAGAAACGGCTACCGGGCTGGAGGGGCGCCTGGCAATGAGGGCAGAGCGGCGGCGGGACTGCGGCGGCGGGTTCGGGCGCGAGCGTGGGCTCGGGGGCGAGGACGGCGGGCGCGGGTTTGGGAATTGCGGGGGAGGGCGTTGCCGCCGCGATGATCGACGCCAGTATGTCCGGAGCTTTGCCAGCGGCGCCGCCCGTGGCGGCAGGCGGGATCGCCGGTTCCGCGCCGGGCTGGATGGTCGGCTCTATTTTCTGCCAGCGCTCTCCCGCTTGTGCCTGGGCGCGGGCGCGGCGGGTCTCCGGGTCTTCGGTCACTCGCAGGTAGATCAGGTTCAGCCCCATCATGGTCATGGCCAGCAGGATGGTGCACACCAGCACCAGCACGGTCATGGTGCCGAATCTGACCGCCAGCGCATGCGGGCCGTCGCCGGAAAGGGCGGCGAGGTTGATCGCGTCGAGCGGCGAGCCGCCCAGGATGGATGTCGATGCGTTCAGGACGATGTAGTAGCCGGACAGGATGATGCCGCCTGCGACGGAGCCGGCCAGCCAGAGCAGCAGGATGAGCAGGAACAGACTGGCCAGCAGTTCCGCGATGCGGCTGGTGGCGATGCGCCAGAGCATGGCGAGGGCGTTGGCGATGGTTGCGCCGCTCCAGATGGCGGGGCCCGCCATCGACAGGGCCACATAGAGGCTGAAAAGCAGCAGGCCGGCCAGCACGACCAGGGCGGGGAAAAGCACGGCGTGGAGCACCGGCCCCGCCGCCGGGATTTTGCACAGGAAAAGCAGCAGGCTGAGCAGGATGTAGAAAATCATCACGACCGCGATGCCGATCAGGGACACTGTGAAGATGCGCAGGGCGGCGAAGATGCCGTCGATCACGGCTTTGTGCAGGTCACGCGGTTGCTGCCCGCGCGCTTGATCCATGAGCAGCAGGCCGGCGGCGGAGCCTCCCACGGGAAATATCAGCAAGGCCAGGAAAATCAGCAAGGCCGCCGTCAGGAAGGATGAGCCGGGCGTGGCGAGCATGGAGCCCATGAACGCCAGCGCGCCCGTCAGCAGGCCGGTGACGAGAAGAATGAACAGGGCTTTCTCGTTGCGCAACGCTTCGGTGATCCGCAGCAGGTCTCCGTAACGGACGCCCGGTTCCGGCTGGTCTTGATTCATTTGTATCTCCCGCGGTCAAGGATTTGTCGTGAGGTGGATTCTGGTCTGGAAAGCCGCTTTTCGTGGCGGCGCGTTCCGGGCGCCGCCGCATGGCTTTTGCCGGAAATTCAAAGCGCCGCGCTCTTGCATTCGGGCAGGCTTTTCCAGCGGCCCTTGCAACGCGCCTTGCGCACGTTTTCCCGGCAAAAAAAGTCTGCGCAGTTTTCCAAATCCTCGCGCATCTGGTTGAGCCAGGGAGGTTCTGAATGGCGCCGGTTCCCTGTCGCAATTCTTGTCGGCGGGGCCTGGCGCGGTTCCGTGTGCGCGGGGGGGTCGGGAATTTCGGGCGCTGTGATGGCGCCGGATTGTCCGGAGATTTCAAATTGGCCGGATTGTACGGGAGGCACAATGGATTGGCCGGATTGTGTGGATTGCGCGGAAGAAAAGTCGGGTTGCCTGGAAACAGTGTGCGAAGAAGACGAAGGTGTGACGTGTTCCGTTTGTTTGGGGGCGGTGGATGACGAGTGGGAATGCGGCGCCGTGTCGATGACGGGCTGGATGTTCGGGTTGTTGTGCCCCTTGATGCGCTGGTTTTCCGGCAAAGAACCGAGCTTCGTTACTTGTGATGGCTCCGTTGTCGCCCCGGTCTGGGGCGGTTGTATGGTTTCGGCCTCCCCGCCGCTCGTTTCCGTGGCAAGCGCCGAGGCGTCGTTATCGTCCCCGGTGGCCGGATCATGCGGCGGGAGGATGGTGGTCGTCGTTGTCGTCGGCGCTTCCGGCTGGCTGAAGAACCACCATGCGCCTCCCGCCGTCGCGGCCAGGACGGCGCAGACGATACCGATCGCCACGGCGCCGCCGATGCCCGTATCCCGGGAAGCGGGCGGCGGCGCGGACTCGCTGGCGTACCTGTCCTCCCACGGGGCATCGCCCCCCCCCGTTCCGGTTTCGGGGATGCGCAATACGTCCAGGAAATCAGCGGTATCCCATGCCAGCGGGCCGGATGGCGGCGAGACCGGCTCGACCGGCGCGTCCGTTTCCAGGGACGCGGCGGCGGACGGCCCGGCTTCCGCCGCCGCGGGGGCATCGGCGCGCGGCTTGAGCGGCGCGCCGCATTGCAGACAGAACTTGAGGGAGCGTGTTCCCAGGTTGGCCCCGCAGGATGTGCAGAACATGAATCACCTGTCGTGAAAAAACGAGTTTGAAAATGGATTCCGGTTTCGACGCGCATCAGTATATATCGCCAATCTTATTGGCTTGGCGCTCAAATACAAGACGGGTGGCGTGTTCCGGCGCCCGCGGCAAGGATGGCCGAAGGCTGGAGGAGGCTCGACCATGCGGAACGAAGCGGCGGATGGTCGATTTCCGGGGGTGGCGGTTTGAGTTCGACGAGGCGCGGCGGGCGGCCTCCGCGGCGGATATACTTGCCCGCGCCCGCCGCTGGTAGAATCGATGGACTCATCGTCGGCGTTGCGCGGGAAAAAGAAGCGCGGTGCGGCGGCGGCAAGGAAATCGCCGGCAAGCGTTTTTGTTCCGGGCGTCTCGCCCCGAATACGCTTCATATCGTGGAAAGGATATTCAATGAATGACACCGATGTATTGAGGAAAAATATTTCCGTAATGGAGGAGGAAGAAATCGCCAGACGGCTGGATGTCGGTATGTTCAGCGACGAAGCCAGGCCCATTGCGGAAGAGGAATTGGAAAAAAAGCGCGGCGCGCGTGAAAAGGCCGAGAAAGAAGCGGGGGAAACCGTTGTGTATCGCTTGCAGTTCACCGGCTCGGGCGGCGAGTATTTCCGTATATGGATCGTCAATCTGTTGCTCAGCGTCCTGACCCTCGGGATTTATTCGGCATGGGCCAAGGTGCGGCGCGAGCAGTATTTCCATCGCAATACCTTGCTCGATGGCAGCGGTTTCGATTACCACGGCAATCCGAAATCCATCCTCAAGGGGCGCATCATCGCCGTTGCGTTCGTTGCCGGCCTGTGGCTGGTCGATCATACGGCGCATGCCTTTTATTATCCGGTCGTGCTCGCGCTCTCGCCGTTCATTCCCTGGATGATGATCCGCTCTTTCATCTTCCGCAGCCGCAATACTTCGTTTCGCGGCCTGCATTTCGACTTTCACGGCACGTACAAGGGGTTGTGCAAGACATATCTCGCGCCCTTCATCGCGCTGATCTTTCTCGGCTGGGCGATAGCCTATGTCGGCGTGATGGGCGCTGAAGGGAGAATCCGTCCAGGGGAAATGTCCTCGATGATCGGCGGCCTCTTTTTACTGATGCTTCTGCTGATGCCCATGCTCCTGCACCGTTTCAAACGCTTCCAACTCGACCATCTCGCCTTTGGCGCTTCCCGCTTCGAGAGCCACTTCAAACTCCGGTCTTTTTACGGAGTTTTTCTGCGCGCTTTTGTGCTGACGCCCGCGCTCATTGGCGTGGTACTGGTACTTGTGTTCGCGTTGATCGGATTCATGGTCGCACAGGGATTTACGGTAATGGGCGCGCTTGGGCGTCCTGGAGGAGGAATCGCCATTGGAGTAATGGTTGCCCTGGCCTACATCATGGCCATTTCGGTACAGCAAGCCTATTTCGCGGCGCTCACCGCCAATCTGGTCTGGAACAATACCCGGCTGGACACGCATGCTTTCAAAGGGGATCAAGCGTTCTGGGGCATTTGCAAGGTTGCCGCCAGCAATGGCCTGTTCATGTTCCTCACCCTCGGTCTTTATTGGCCGTGGGCCAAAGTCAGGCTTGCCCGTTATCGCGCCAGCCATACCGCCGTGCTCACCGCCGGCGATTTCGATGATTTCGCCGCTGGCGCCGCAAAAGAGCAGAGCGCAATCGGCGAGGAGATCGCCGACATCTTCGATTTCGATATCTCCTTGTGATGTAAAGACATGCCCCTGGACGCCCATTACTTCGACGGACACAGTTCGCGCCGCCATTCCGTGAGCCTGGCGGCGGGCGAGGGTTGCCTGCTGCTCGACAGCCCGGATGGCATGCGCATCATTCCCGTCGCGGACATCCGCGTCTCCGAGCCGCAGGGAAACGCGCCGCGCACCCTGCGTTTCGCGGGCGGCGATGCGTTCTGCGAGGCCGGGCAAGGTCCTGAATTCGACGCGCTGCTCGCGGCGCTCGGCTATCGCAATCCGGTCGCCGTGCGCCTGCAAGGCCGCTGGCGCTGGGCGCTCATCTGCCTGGGCGCGATCTTCCTGACCCTGGTCGCATGCTATTTCTGGGGATTGCCATGGGGCGCGAAAGTCATCGCCCCGCACGTACCGATCAGCGCCATGCACTCGATCTCCGAGGCGGCTCTGGCGCAACTGGATGGCTCCCTGCTCAAGCCTTCCACCCTGCCGGAAGAGCGGCGGCGGAAATTATCGGAGGGTTTCCAGACGCTGGCCGCCGCCGACCCCGATCTCGCTCCTTTCGGTGATCGGCTTGCCCTCAACTTCCGCGCCGCGCCCCGGATCGGGCCCAACGCTTTCGCGTTCCCCGGCGGACAGATCGTGCTGTTCGACGAACTGGTGCGGCTGCACGACGACGATGAAGAAATTTTCGCCATCCTCGCCCACGAACTGGGCCACCTCAGCAAACGTCACGGCGCCCGCCGACTCATCCAGTCCTCGGTGATCGCCGCCGCCGCCGCCGCCTGGCTTGGCGACATTTCCTATGCCGCCGTCGCCATCAGCACCGCGATGCTCAATTCCGGCTATTCGCGCGACATGGAGCGCGAAGCCGATGACTACGCGGCCATCCTGCTCCGCCGCCAAGGTAAATCCCCCGTCCTGCTCGCCAACGCGCTGGAAAGGCTGGACCGTTTCTATCAGGCAAAGCGGCGCGGGACGGAGACGACGGACAACGCCGGGGAAAAGAACGGCGCCGGGAACACCGCTGGCGGCGAAGAAAAGGAAAACGAAGACGGCATTGAAAAGTACCTGGATTGGCTCTCTTCACACCCCGGTACCGGCGAGCGCATCCGGCGATTGCGGGAGAATCCGGAAAGCGCGGATCGTTGACGCGGTTTGCAATCGGCCTGCCGGTCAGCGCATGTCGAACAATTCCTGATGGAAATCGCCGAGACTGAAACCGCGCCTGGCCAGACCGTGCCGCAAAGCGTGGCCGAATCCCGCCGGGCCGCAGAACCATAGCGAAGCGTCCCGCCATCCCGGCACTTCCTCGCACAGACGCGCGGAGTCGAGCTTGCCGTCGCGTTCGCTGGCGATCAGGTGCAGCGCCACCCCGGCGGCCCTGGCCAGTCCGCGCAGGCGTTCGATGAATGTTTCGTCCGGCGTTTTCGTGCTGTAGAACAAATCCACCGTGCCCGCCGCTTCCGTCCGGCTCTGGCGGGCGAGTTCTTCCATGCGCGCCATGAAAGGCGTGATGCCGATGCCGCCCGCCACCCAGATTTGACGCGGTTTGTCGCTCTCGAAGCGGAAGCGGCCATAAGGCCCCTCGACCGTGGCGGGGTCTCCCGCCTTGAGCGTGCATAGGTATCTACACATCCCCAACCCCCCAGCTGTTCTGCGGATCATGCAGGACGGAATTGGCGAAGCCCCTGAGTTGTGCCGGGGAATAGTGTTCGAGCGTTTCGAGCATGGCCAAG
>JAIRLA010000211.1 GCA_031259795.1 Azoarcus sp. | reverse complement strand
TACGAAAGCCCCCCCTCGTCATTGCGAGGAGCGCAGCGACGTGGCAATCCAGTTCGTTCCTCGCGGAGCGCAGCGACGCTGATTTCTTTGCGGTGGAAAATGGACAACAGCCCCTTCCTCCCTCCCCCTTTTTTAATCAGCGGCGCTGCGCGCCGGTTGGTTGGAAACCCTCTCCCGCCCTTCGGGCACCCTCCCCCGCAAGCGGGGGAGGGAAGTATCCATCGCAAGAACTCGCCCCTGCGAAAGCCTTCCCCCTCGTCATTACGAAAGCCCCCCCTCGTCATTGCGAGGAGCGCAGCGACGTGGCAATCCAGTTCGTTCCTCGCGGAGCGAAGCGACGCTGTTTTCCTTGCGGCGGGGGGCGCGGGCGGGCGTTCCTGCGGCTCCGGAAATTCATCAAGAATACTTCGAGAATTCGTCAAGAGGATTTTGGGAATTCGTCAAGAAGACTTTGGGAATTCATCAAGAGGATTTTGGAAATTCATCAAGAGGATTTCGGCGGCTCTTCCCGAAGCCTTCCAGCCGGCTGGAAGCCGGCTCTACTTCATAAGGCGCGCGCATGAGTGACCTAAGCGAAGCAACGCTGATCCAGGCCGGTTTGCAGGCGGGGCTGTTCGACAACGAGCAGTTGGCGCGGTTGCGGCCCGTGGCGCGGGCGCGGCGCGTGAGCCTGATGGAGGCGCTCGCCAGCGAGTGCTCGCTGCCGCCCACCGCGTTCTATCTCGCGCTCGCCGGGATACGGGGATTGCCTTACGCGCATCTGGCGCGGTGGACGGTCGATGAGGTGTTGCTCGCCAAGCTGCCGGTGGCGCTCCTCAAGCGCCATCCCATGGCGGTGTTGCGCGATCCGTCCGGCGCGGCGCATCTCGTGGCGGCGAATCCCGACGACGCCCTGGGCATCGAGGCGGCGCGCCGGGCGCTCGGCGCTTTGCCGTTGGCCGTCTCCGAGCCGGAAGGACTGGTCACTCTGCTCCTGCGCCTGCGCGGCAAGGAGGCCGCCGCCGGGGCGGAAGCCACCGATCCGGTGAAGCTCTTCGAGCGCATCGTGCGCGAAGCCTTCCTGCGCCGCGCCTCCGACATCCATATCGAGTCGATCAAGAACGGGGCGCGGGTGCGGCTGCGCGTGGATGGGCGGCTGGAAATCCTCGGCGCGCCGCTCACCAAGGAGTTGGGCGATAGCCTGATCTCGCGGGTGAAGGTGCTCTCCGGCATGGACATCGCCGAGGCGCGCGCGCCGCAGGACGGCGGCCTCGTCTACCCGGTCGAGGACGGCGAGGCCATCGAGATGCGGGTGGCCTCGGCGCCGGTGAAGTTCGGCGAGCGCATCACGCTGCGGGTGATGAAGAGCGACCCCAACCGGCAAAAGCTCGACGCGCTGGGCCTGCCCGCCGCCATGAGCGCGCGCCTGCGCGAGACGCTCGGCCATCCGCACGGCATCGTGCTGGTGACGGGGCCGACCGGCAGCGGCAAGAGCACGACGCTGTATTGCGCCCTGCGCGAACTGGACGCCGACAGCTTCAACATCCTCACGGCGGAAGACCCGATCGAGCAGATCATCCCCGGCGTCTCGCAGGTGCAGGTCAACAGCAAGGTGGGCTTCGCCATGGCGCTGCGCGCGTTCCTGCGCCACGATCCGGACGTGATCCTGGTGGGCGAGATACGCGATCTCGATACCGCCGACACGGCGCTGAAGGCGGCCACGACCGGCCACATGGTGCTCTCCACCCTGCACACGAACAACGCGCCCGGCGCGGTGACGCGGCTCGTCGACCTCGGCTGCGAGCGTTTCATGCTGGGCGCGACCCTGCGCGGCATCCTGGCGCAACGGCTGGTGCGCATGCTGTGCCCGCACTGCAAGCGCGAACGGGAGGCGACGGCGGAGGAACGGCGGCTCCTCCTGCGCCCGGAGGGCGAGGCGGCGCCGCTCGCCCTGTGGGAGCCCGCCGGTTGCCCGCACTGCCTGGGCTCCGGCTACCGGGGACGGATCGGACTCTACGAGGCGCTGTGGGTGGACGACGAAGTCGCCGCGGCGATTTCCGCCGGCGCGAGCGAGCGCGAACTCGCCGCGGCGGCGAAGGATTATTGGCGGCTCGCCGACGACGCGCGCGACAAGGTGCTCGGCGGCCTGACCAGCTTCGGGGAGGCGCGGGTGTTTCTATGACCACGTATGCCTATCTCTGCCTCGACGCGCGCGGCGGCGAGACGCGCGGACAACTGGAAGCGCCGGACGAGATCGCCGCGCGCCGCCAGTTGCGCGAACAGGGACTCAAGATCTTGGACATTTCGGAGGGCCGTCTCGGCGGCGGCGGCATGCTGGCGGCGCTCGGGCGCTTCACCTACGAACTTTCGCGTTTCCGCTCCGTGAGCAATGGCGACCGGGTGCTGTTCTACCACCAGATGCAGTTGATGCTGAAAGCCGGGCATACCCTGCTCGAAGCCCTGGCCGCCGCGGCCATGCTCACCGCCAAGGCGCGCCTGGCCGACATCCTCGGGCGCATCGCCATCGGCATCCAGCGCGGCAACAGCCTGTCGGCGGCGTGCAGCGGCGAGAAGGAGCTTTTCAACCACCTGGCCCTGAAGCTGATCGGCGCGGGCGAAGTTTCCGGCGAACTGAGCGCGGTCTTCGAGCGCCTGGCCGCCCTGATCGAACGCCGCGCCGAAGTGCGGCGGCAGCTCATCACCGCGCTGGTCTATCCGGGCTTCGTCGTGCTCGCCGCCATCGCGGTCATCACCTTCCTGGTGGTCACGGTGATTCCGCGCTTCGCCACCTTCCTCTCCGGGCGCGGCAGGGCGGTACCGTGGGCGGCGCAGACGATGATGGACGCCGCCGACTGGTGCGCCAGATGGGGCGGAACCATCGGCATGAGCATCGCGGCCATCATCGTGGGCATCCCCCTGCTGCGCCGGATACCGGCGGCGCGGCTGTTCATCGACCGCGCCGCGCTCTCCATGCCGGTCGTCGGCCCCACCCTGGTCGCGGCGGCGATGGCGCAGATCACGTGGATTTTCGGCGTGCTCGTCAGAAGCCGCCTCACGGTGCTGGAAGCCTTGCGCATCTGCACGCAGGTCTCCAGCAACGCCGCGTTCGCCAGGGTATTCGCGCGCGCCTCCGACGACGTGCTCGCGGGCAAGGCGCTCGCCGTCGCCCTCGAACAGCCGGTATTGCCGCGCCTGGTGCGGCACATGGCCGCCGTCGGCGAGCGCAGCGGGCAGGTCGACATGGTCATGGAATCGCTCGGCATGCATTACCAGAAGGTGCTGGACGCCCGCGTCAAACTGCTGGCGACCATGATCGAACCCGTGCTCACCGTGCTGATCGGCGGCGTGGTGGGCTTTGTTTATTACGCTTTTTTCCAGGCCATGCTGACCGTCTCCACGGGGGGAAGGTAGAACCATCATGTACAACACGAACGCGCTGTTTCTTCTTTTGTCCGCCAGCCTGCTGGTCTTCGCCGACAACGCTCCGGCGCAGACCAGGCTGCCGCCCGAAACGCCGGAAGCCATCCGGCGCGACATGTCGACCATCGACAAGTATTACGCCGAGGTGGAAAAGCGCAGCGGCGGCAAGGCGGCGCGACCGACCGCCGCGCGCGGGGAAACGCAGGAAGGAGAACAGGAGGCGCGCGGCAAGGAAAGCGGCCGGGGCAACAGCCTGGGCGAACTCTTCACGCCATTGGTCGTCGCGCCGCCGCGCACCTCGATCACGCCCGACGCGCCCGAGCGCGCCATCGACGCCACGATCCGCGACCGCGATCCCTTCGAGGTCTCGCCGCGCCTGCGCGAGGGCAACAGCCGCAACAACCGCCCCAATATGCAGGAAGGCATGGCTCTCAACCAGCTTTTGCGCCTGCGCGCGGTGGTGCGCGGGCCGGAAGGCGGCATCGCCAAGATCCAGTCCGGCAACAATACCCTCGTCGTCCGCGACGGCGACGAGATCGACGTGAACGGCATCCGCTACACGGTGTATGTGGAGGCGGACGGGCTGATGCTCCGGGGCGCGGGCGCGCCTCAATACAAGATGCTGGTGCGATGAACAGGGAACATATGAAACGCATGGAACGCATGGATCGCCTCTCCGGCCTGGCGTCTTTTTGCCGCGCGACGGCGCTCGTCCTGGCGCTCGCGCCGGTGTTCTCCCACGCCGCCCCGCCCAAAAAGGCGGGCGCGGACAGCCCGCCGGGGGATGTCTATTTCAAGCAGATCACGCTCGACGAGGCGGCGCAGTTCATCTCGCAGATCGGCAAGACCAGCATCGTGGTGACTTCCAGCGTGGCCAACAAGGTGGTGTCGCTCTACCTGCGCGACGTGAGCGTGGAGGGCATGGTGAAGAACCT
>JAIRLA010000175.1 GCA_031259795.1 Azoarcus sp. | reverse complement strand
AGCGTCTTTTCTTTCCCGTTGAAGCGGTACTTCATTCGCCAGAGCTTGCCGCCCGTGGGCGCGATGAGGAGATAAAGCCCGCCTGTGTCACTCAGCTTGCGGGGTTTGTCGGTAGGCCGGGCGGTACGGATCGCGGTATCGGTCAAGGCGGGCATGGGGGTATCTCCTTTGGGGGTATACCATTTGGCATAAACTGGGAATACCCCCAAGTATACCCCCTCAAAACGCCCGATTCAATCGTTTCGTGTCATAGAACATCGGACGAAAAAAATCCGGAAACCCTTGCTGTTACTGGAGTTTCCGGATTCTATCGGACTGCTTTGGATCGCGTTTTGGTGCTGCTGGCCGGAATCGAACTGGCGACCTACTGATTACGAATCAGTTGCTCTACCGACTGAGCTACAGCAGCGAGGCGCAGACTATACCCGAGCGCGCCTTTCCAGGCAATGCCGGGGACGGGCCGCGCCGTGGCAATTCGCATGGGCCGCGAGCCGCCCTGTTCCTCCCGAAGCCGCCGCGGCGGGGGGCCCGGCTTTGCCACGGCTTGAGTGTTTTGCGCCAATCATGATATACCTCGTACCTGCTCTACATTTCCGGTTCCGGCAGACAGAATACTCGCACGTTGGCCGCTCTCAGGAGAGGACTTTTCGGTGGCTATCCAGGCGCATCGTCCATCCGCCCGTTCGTTGCCTTGTTCACTCACCCTCCGGGCGGCGTGGCTGTCCTGCCTCGTTGTCATTTCCTGCCTGTGCGCGGCGGGGCCGGCGAACGCGCATGTCCCCGATCCCATGGCGAGGCTGGCCAGCAAGCAGTATGGCGAAACCGCCGCCGCCACGGTCAGGGCGTGGCGCGCGATGATCGAGGAAACCCGGGCGCAGCCCGATCATATAAAGTTGCAACGGACCAATGATTTCATCAACGGGCGCATACGCTTCGAAAGCGATCTCGCGGTCTGGCAGGAGGCGGATCACTGGGCGACGCCGCTGGAGCTGTTCGGCAAGCAGGCTGGCGACTGCGAGGATTTCGCCATCACGAAATACGTCACCCTGCGCGCGCAGGGCATCCCCGCCGAAAAACTGCGCTTGGTCTATGTCCGCGCTCGGATCGGCGCGGGCAACGGGAACCCGGGCCAGGCGCATCACATGGTGCTGGGTTATTATGAAACGCCCGCCGCGGAGCCGCTGATACTGGATAACCTGGTCGGCGAAATCCTGCCCGCCGGACGCCGCCCCGATCTTTTCCCGATCTTCAGCTTCAACCACGAAGGCCCCCGGGCGCGGGAAGCCACGCAACCCTCCGCCGACGCGACGGCGCGGCTGTCGCGCTGGCGCGGCGTGCTCGCGAGGATGCGCGGCGAAGGGCTGGACTTGTCATGAACCCCTTATCCCTTGCCTCCCCGGTCGATCTCCCCGATTCGCGCCAGCAAACCCCGTCACCGTCCCGCCATGCAGGCGCCATCATGGAACGTCGTTCATGTCCCTGATAAAGCAGCTTTGGATCGCCATTGTCACCATCACCCTCATGGCCCTCGGCGGCAGTCTGGCGGTCAGCACCCTCACCGCGCGCCAATACCTCGAACAGCAACTCAACATAAAGAACCAGGACAACGCCTCCGTCATGGCAACGGCGCTGACCTCGCAATTGCTCAACGATCCCGATCCCGCCAAGCTCGAATTGCAGATCACCGCCCAGTTCGACCTCGGCCACTACCGCGCCATCCGGCTCACCGCCCCGGATGGCGCGGTCATCGTCGATCTTCGTTCCGACCCGCGCATCGACGAAGTGCCGGAATGGTTCGTGCGCCTGACCGCGATCAAGGAACAGCCCGGCGTGGCGCACGTGACGGACAAATGGCGGCAGTTCGGCGCCATCACGCTGGAGAGCCACACTGGCTACGTCTACGCCGCGCTGTGGCACAGCATCCGCCAATTGCTGTTGTGGTTCCTCGTCACCGTGGCCGTCGCCGGCTGCATCGGCAGCCTGTTGCTCTCCCGCGTCACCGCGCCGTTGCGCGCCCTCGTCAACCATGCCCAGGCCATCGGCGAACGGCGCTTCATCGTGACACCCGAACCCGGCGCCGCCGAATTGAAAGTCGTCGTGCGGGCAATGAACGCGCTCTCCGAACGAGTGCGGCAGATGCTCGCCGACGAAGCGCAACGCCTCGAACACCTGCGCCGCCAGGTGCAGGAAGACGCGCTCACCGGCCTGCTCGAACGGCGCCAGTTCCTCAACGCCCTCGCCGCCCGGCTGGCCGACCCGGACGCGCCCGCGCACGGCGCGCTGCTCATCCTGCGCATATGCAGGCTCAACGAAGTCAACCGCGATCTTGGCCGGGCCGGCGCCGACCAACTATTGCGCGCGCTGGCCCGGACGCTCGAAGGCGATCCGGACGCCGTCGCGGGCCGTCTCAACGGCAGCGATTTCGCCCTGCTCGCCCCCCCCGCCGCCGACATCGAGCCATGGGCCAGGGCAACCGCCGCGCGCCTCCACGAAGTCGCCGACCGCCACGCGGACGCCGCTCCCCTCGCCCTGCCCGTGGCCGCCGTCCCCTATGGACAGGACGACACCGTGGCCAACATCCTCGCCCGGCTCGACACCGCGCTGGCCGAAGCCGAACTGGAAGGCGGCCGCGCCCTCAGGATCGACGCCCTGGGCGAGGCCGCCGCGCCGCGCACGCAAGAACAATGGCGCGGCATACTGGCCGCGGCGCTGGACGAAAACGGATTCCAGCTCGGCGCCAACCCGGTGCGCGCCCTCCAGGGCAAGAACAGGCTCCTCCACAACGAAGCGCCCGTCGACCTGCTCGCGGCGGACGTCACGATCAAGAGCGGCGACTTCCTGCCCTGGGCCGCCCGCTTCGGCCTGACCGGGCGGCTGGGTCTCGCCGTGATCCGCGCCGCGCTCGAACGCATCCACGCCGGAGAAAAACCGGTAGCGGTCACCATCTCGGCGCTGGCATTCCAGGACGGACACTTCGTCACCGAACTCATCGCCCTGCTGCGCGCCTCTCCCAGACTGGCGCGGCGCTTGTGGCTGGAAGTCCCCGAAGACGGCATCGCCCGCGACCCCGGCGCTTTCCACGCCTTCTGCCTGGCGATCAAACCGCTTGCCAGCAAACTCGGCATCAAGCACGCCGGCCCGCGTTTTTCCGCCTTGGGCGATCTGCACGACCTCGGACTCGACTACATCAAGATCGACGCCTCCCTGCTGCGCGACATCGACGACAACGAAGGCAACCAGAGCTTCGTGCGCAGCCTCGCCATGCTCGCCCACGCCCTCGGCCTCACCGTCATCGCCGAAGGCATCGACCGCCCCGAACAACAGGAAATCCTCGCCGACCTTGGCTTCGACGCCATCAGGGATCAGGAATCAGGGATCACGGAGCACGGATCGGAAGGCATGTGATTTTCCAGGATGATCAGCGGCGCTGCGCGCCGGATGGTTGGAAGCCCTCTCCCGGCCTTCGGACGCCCTCTCGCCCGCCAAGCGGAGGAGGGAAGGTCCATCGCAAGAATGCGCCATTGCAAAAGCCGCCTCCCCTCGTCATTGCGAGGAGCGCAGCGACGTGGCAATCCAGTTCGTACCAACCGGAGCGCAGCGACGCTGATTTCTTGGCGGCAGGAAATGGACATCGGGCACGATTGAGACAAGCGTTCGCTTCTGGGGCAAAATGCCCCATCTTCTACATCGGCATTTCACCACTCTTCCCATGTCCATCGCTCAAAGACGCCTGCTCGCGTTGTTCATCCTGATCGTGATCGCCGTGCCGCTGGGCGCGTACATGTTGCGCCTGCCGCCGTTCATGGGGGATGTCGGCGCGTTTGCGCCCGGCCTCGCTCGTCCCGACGCCCTGATCCGCACGTACAGCCTGGCGAAATTGCCGCCGGATTTGCTCAAGATGCCGCTCGCCCACGACGTTCTCAACGAAGATTTCGTCACGTATTACGAGCAGCATGAAGACCGCCTGGCGCTCTCCGGTACGGTGCGGCGCATCGCTTACGAGCACAGGCAGGATTTGCCCGGCAGGCTGATCGAATCCGCCCTCGATGAGCCTGCCGAGGTCGCGCTGTGGCTGGGGGCGGACGGGCGCTTGCGGCATTTTGCCGTGGTCATGACACGCAACGCATTGGCGCGGGCGATACAGACGGTCCTGCCCGTCGTCTCCAGGGCCGCCGATGTGCAATTGTCGTCGGCGGGCAAGCTCGATGGGACGGATGTGGACATCCTGGCGCTGGAATACGGCCACGGGCGGCAATTGCTGCTGCTTGCCAAGGGCGACCGCGTCGTGGCGCTCTCCAATCCGGGCATGTTGTTCGCGGCCGACGGCGAACGGAACGAAGGCGACCCCCGCAAGCAATTGAAGCCCGCCGTGAAGCTGATGCGGGAGTTGTTGGAAAGCCGGGCCGCGTCCCCGTTCGCGCGCCATTTCCTGCGCGAAGAGGCGTTGCCCGAAAAGCGGCACGAACTGACGCTGGGGGCGCGCGCGTTCGCGTTCGGCTACGAGGCCTTCATGCCGGAACTGAAAGCGCTGGCGCTGGCTTTCGATGACAAGGGCGCATGGCAAAGCGAGGCTCTGTTCAACGGCCCGCTTCCGGACAGCCAGGCGCTGTGGGCGGCGCTGCCGCACGGGCCGGGGCTGTGCGCGGCCTTGCCGGTGGATTGGACGCGCATGGCGCTGTTGTTGAACAGATTCAATACCCGGCTGGCGCGGCCCGTGGTTCCGGCATGGTTCATCGACCACTTCACGGGCGCGGCGGCGGTGTGCTGGTACAAGGACTCGCGCTTCTATACGCCGTTGTTCGCCGCGCGGCTGAAAGCCGATGCGGACGAAAAGCTGGTCAAGGAGTTTTTCGCGCTGGCCGGGGCGTCGCTGCGGGCCGGGACAAGCGAGACTTTTGTCGATGCGGAAAACGGCGTCGCCCTGTGGCGGGGCAAGGTGGCATCGCGCTTCGGCGCGCCTGGCGACGATGGCGCGCGCAGCCTGGAACCGGCGCTGGCCATCCTGCGCGACACGGTTTTCTTTTCCCCCAACGCGGCATTGGTCGAGCGCGCGCGCGATGTCGTCGCCAAACGCTATCCGGCGCTCGCCGACAGCTTTGGCGACGGCGGCGCGGACACGCTGGCGTTCGCCGACCCCGGCGCGCTCGCCGCCCTGTTGCGCAAGGAGACCTTTGCCGCTTTGCCCCGCGATGAAGAGGCGCTGTTCCGCAACGCCGCCGACGCCTATCTCGCGCCGCGCCTCGAAGCGCTGGCGCGCTACCCGGCACAGCGCATCGTGTTGACGGAAGAGCCAGCGCCGCCGCGCCACAACCGCGTGTGGCGCACGCTGAAATGGGAGACGGGCGGCGCGGCGCGCTGAACCCCGCCCGCGCGCGCAAGAGATGCCGATGCTTTCACGCCGCCGTTTCTGCCGGATGTCCGCCGCACTCGCCGCGGCGGCTTTCGTCCGCCCCGCATGGGCGCTGCCGCCGTCCCTGCCGGGCGCGCGGGAAGCCGCGCCCTCGCCGCGTCTCGATGCCGCGCAGAGCCGGGCGATACGCGCGTGGATCTTGCGCATCGCCCATGAACAAATCCGGCGCGGGCCGACGCCGCGCTGGACGCACCGGGACTGTGCCGGACTCGTGCGCTTCGCCGTCGCCGAAGCGTTTGCCGAACACGACGCGCGCTGGCGGCGGGCCATGGATATCGGCGGACGGCTGCCCCCCGATGCCGTGCCGGAAGAAACGCGCAAAATGCTGCGCCATCGCTGGAGGCTGCCCGGCGGCGGCGAGGGCGCTTATGTAAACGCCATCGGCATCGTGCAGGAAAACAGCGTCCCGCTCGGGAAAGACGCCCGCTTGGCGCGCCCGGCGGATTTGCTGTTTTTCGACCAGGGCGATGCGCAACACTTGATGCTGTGGACGGGGCGCGGCGTCATCTACCACAACGGCGCGCCGCCGCGCCCCGACGATCACGGCCTGCGGGCGCTATCGTTCGCCGCCCTCCTGCAATGGCGCGATACGCGCTGGCGGCCCGAGGCGGCGAATCCGAATTTCGCCGGCGTGTTTTCACTGGCTTTCCTGACGCAATGACGACGATGATGACTCCACGCACCTCTTCTTTTGCCGCGCTGGCTCTTTGCGCCCTGCTGGCGCTCCTCCCGGCCGCCGCGCGGGCGCAAACGGACGCAAGGGAAAGCAGCGGTTACACCCCCGCGGCCGGCGAACCGTTTTTCGTGCTCACGGACACCCAATTCGGCACGGGCGACGAAGCTCTGCTCAGGGTCGAGATCCCGGCCTCCGGCGGCAAGGAGACCGTGCGCCAGTTCGGCGGCATCGACATCGCGCTCTATCGCGTCCCCGAGCCGCTCGCCTTCCTGCGCGCGCAAAAAAACCTGCACCGCGTCAACGTCAAGGCGCGCCCGCGCGACGAAGGCGTCGCCAACACGCTGACCTACCTGTGGAGCAACGCCTGGAACCAGTCGCGCGGCGCGTGGCGCGATCTTTTCGCGCCGAACGCGAAGAAATCGGTGACGGAGACGGCGCCCGTGCTGAAAACCCGCATCGCCCGGCCCGACTACCGCCCCGCCACATCCTTCAGGCCCCTGAGCGGCTTCGAGTCAGTCGACCGTTTCCGCTACCCCCTGATGGCGGCCAAACCCATCGAACCGCCCGGCAACGCCAACCTTGCCGGTTCCAGCAGCCGTTTCATTCCGAAAAACGAGAGCAATTTCTACGTACCGCTCGGCAAGCTCAAACCGGGCCTCTACATCGCCGAAGCCATCCTCGGCGCTCACCGCGCGACGACGCTCGTCTTCGTCTCCGATACCGTCGCCATCACCAAGATCGCCTCCGGCACGTTCACGATCTGGACAGCGCACCGCGTGGATGGCCGCCCCGTCCTCGGCACGGCGCTGCAATGGACGGATGGACAGGGCATACTCGCCTCGGCCACGACCGACGCCGACGGACTGGCGCAATTCACGCACGCCAGCCCGGAGCGCACCTACCTTTTCGGGCAAGACACCGCGGGCGGCGTATTCGTCTCCGAAAACTTCTACTACGACAGCGAAATCTACGACACCAAGCTCTACACCGTCACCGACCGTCCCCTCTACCGGCCCGGCGACGAAGTCAACATCAAATTCATCGCCCGCGACTACCGCGCCGCCAACCAATCCTCCCCGGCGCAAGCGGGAGAACTCGCCATCAGCGTCTACGACCCCAATGGCGCGCCGGTGTGGACCGGCCGCGCCGCGCTGAGCGCCGACCGGGGGGCGGAGGCCGTCTTCCGCCTGCCCATGGACAGCCTCGCCGGCGGCCACGCGATCCGCACGACATACCGCGGCAAGACCTACGCCGCCGCCTTCCGCGTCGCGGAATACGTGAAACCGCATCTGGAAATCGCCATCACCCCCGGCCGCGACCATTTCAAGACCGGCGAACCCATCACCGGCGCGATCCGCCTCACCTACCCCAACGGCAAGCCGGTGAAAAACGCCGCCGTCGAACTCCTCCTGCGCGCGCAGACCCTGACCATGGTGCAAGGCGAACTGCGCTATGGCGGTCTCTTCCCGGTGCAACTGTCGACCGCCAGCCTGACCTCGAACGACAAGGGCGAAGCGCGCTTCACCCTGCCCCCCGCGAAAGAACCCGCGCGCCTCGTCCTCTCCGCGCTGGTGACGGACGGCGCGGCCTACCGGGTGAGGAAAACGCGCGAACTGCTGGTCGAGCGCGCCGCCTCCAGTTGGAAACTGACGAGCGCGCGCAAATTTTCCGCCCCCGGCGAAACGCTGCGTTTCCGCCTGGAATCGGAAAACCTCGGCGGCGAAGAGGCCGCCGCCCCGGCGCACTGGGAAATCATCCGCCTCGAAGACCAGACGAAAACGAGCGGCGCCTTCGAGGGCGGCGCGCGCGAATGGACGCTCACGCTCGACCAGCCCGGCTCCTACTCCCTCTTGCTGCGCGACGGCGAAGGCAACCTCGTCGCGGCGGCGACGCACTGGGTCAGCGGCGGAGAAAGCGAAGAGCAGGGCGTCGGAGTCATTGCCGGAACCATCGAAATGGTCACCGACAAAGAACGCTACCGGCCCGGCGAAACCGCCGAAGTGTTGATCACCTTCCCCAGCCCGGTCGACGAAGCCCTGCTCACGCTGGAACGCGACCGGGTGGAAGCCGCCGCCCTCCTCACCGCCGCGCGCGGCGGCGATGCCAATTGGGTGAACGCCGAACGCCTCGCCCCCCGCCAATGGCGTGTGCGCATTCCCGTCACCGAAGCATACGCGCCGAACATGACCCTCTCGGCGGTCTACATCAAGAACGGCGAATACGTCTTCCAGAACGCCGGACTGGTCGTCGACACCCCGCGTCTGGCGCTGGAAATCAAGACCAGCCAGGCGCGGGTGAAGCCCGGCGAAACCGTGACGGTCGACATCGACGCCACCCTGGACGGCCAGGCAACGCCAGCCATGTTGACCGTCTCCGTCGTCGACGAAATGGTCTACGCCCTGCAAGCGGAAATCGCCCCCGACATCGTGGAATTCTTCCAGCACGTGCGCCGCAACAACGTGCGCACCAACGCGAGCCTGAACTTCACCACCTACGACGAAGCCGCCGACTACGCCGCCGACGCCGCGCGCCAACCGCCCGCCCGCCACCAATACAACGAACGCGGCATCAAGATACTGGAACGCGCCCGCCGCGACGACACCGACACCGCCGCATGGCAGCCCGCGCTGCCGACAGACGAAAACGGCCACGCCCGCTTCAGCTTCAAAATGCCCGACGCCCTCTCGCGCTGGCGCATCACCGTGCGCGCCGTGGCGCTGGACAAAACAGCGCGGCAAGACGGCGTCTTCGGACAGCGCACCGCCTACGTCCACTCCGACAAACCCCTCTACGCCAAATGGAGCGCGCCCGTCTGGATGCGCGAAGGCGACGCCCCCATCGCCGCGCTCGCCCTCTTCAACAACACGGACGAAACGCGCGCAACGGAAATCGCCCTCAAACTGGCCGGGCAGGAAATCATCCAGAAAGCAACCCTGCCGCGCGGCCTCACCTACCTCTCCTTCAAACTGCCCCCCTTTACCGGAACGCGCACCGCCCGCCTGGAAATACGCGAAAACGGCGGCACGGTCGACGCGCTGGAGACGCCCCTGCAAGCCGATCCCCCCCACTGGCGCGGCCTCCACGAACAAATCATCGTGCTGGAGCGCGGCGCCGCCCCCCTCGCGCTACCCGCCGACGCCAGCCGCCTGCGCCTGCGCCTGGCCGCGAGCGGCGCCGAACACTTCCTGCGCATCGCCGACGCACTGATCGAATACCCATGGGGCTGCGTCGAACAAACCGCCAGCCGCCTGATCCCGCTCGCCATCGCCGTACCGCTGCTGGCGCCCGAACGCACCGGCGGCGGCAAGACCGCCCGCCTCTGGCAAATGCTCTACAGCCAACGCCAGCGGCTGGCGACGCTCGCCGGCCCCAACGCCACCTTCGGCTGGTGGGGCGAAGGCAGCGGCGACAACGCCCTCATGACCGCCTACGCCTACTACGCCGACTGGCAAGCCGCCCACACCCTCGGCATCTCCCTGCCCGCCGCGCACTGGGAGCGCGTCCTGGACATCTACCGCGCGCGCGCGCACACCGAACCCATCCTGCACCGCGCCCTCTCCCTGTGGCTCATCCAGCAAATCGGCCTGCCGGTCCGCACGCAAGCCGAAGGACTCTTGGCGGAACTCACCGCGGAAACAGCAACAACAGAAAAAGACGACGCCGAAAAAGACGCCGAAAACGACATCGAAGAAGACACCACCGCCAGCCCCATCCTGGCCGCGCCGGACACCGCCCTCGGCCTGGCCTACGCGCGGGTACTCACCTCCATCATCATGACCAGGAACGGCGGCAAACCCCGCGCGGACAAAACCCTCGCCAGCGCCAGACAAACCCTGCAACGCAGCCCGCACCCCTCGGCGCGCGCACTGCTGCTGCTCGACGGCGTCGGCAACGCGGCGCACATCCCCGCCATCCTCGCCGCCGCCACCGAAGCCACCCCGACCCTCGAGCGCGCGCTGACACTGGCCTGGACGCGCCAGGCGGCGGGCGGCGCACTCACGCCCAGGAAAACCGCCGCCGCGCCGGTCAACAAAAAATGGCAAAGCAACACCGCCGCCCCCTTCGGACAAACCGAATGGCGCTGGCCCGCCGGCGCGCCCCTGCCCACCGCGCTGCGGATCGGCAACGCCCCCGCCCGGCTCACCGCCATCCTGCGCTACGAAAGCGCGGAAACCGGCAATAGCCTCGACGCCCCGCCGGTCAGCATCGAGCGCCGCCTGTACCGCCTGGAACGGCGCGACGGCCTCGAAAAAGGCATCGCCAACTACGCCGCCATCCCTGTCGATCCCGACAAAGGACTCTCCGCGCAAAATCTCTACCTCGACGAAATCCGCCTCTCCTCATCGCGCGCCTACGAACACGGCATCGTCGAAGCGCCGCTGCCCCCGGGCGCGGCCATCGAACACAGCACCTGGGGCATCAACCTGATCGAAGACAAAACGCCGGTCGCCATCGACCGCAGCCGCGCCGAAGAACACCGCGACCGCTACGGCATCCCTGTCGACCACCTGCCCGCAGGCGAACCCCTCATCCTGCGCCACCTCCTCCGCGTCGGCCAAACCGGCCGCTTTACCCTGCCGCCGGTGCGCTACTACCCGATGTACCAACCAGCGCGCAAGGCATACGCCGACAACGGCCAGACCTGGGTCATCGACTGAGAATCCATTCCAATAGACCCGCCTTGAACCGCCGCATGGATTGCCGCATCGCTGCGCCCCTCCCCCGCTTGCGGGGGAGGGTGCCCGAAGGGCGGGAGAGGGCTTCGTACCAAACGGCGCGCAGCGCCGCTGATTAAAAAGGAGGCGAAAGAAGGGAATGCCCGTCCACTCCCCACCGCCAAGAAAACAGCGTCGCTGCGCTCCGTATGGAACGAACTGGATTGCCACGTCGCTGCGCTCCTCGCAATGACGAGGTGGGGGGCGGTTTTCGCAATGACGGGGGGAGCGAGTTCTTGCGATGGACACTTCCCTCCCCCGCTTGCGGGGGAGGGTGGCCGAAGGCCGGGAGAGGGCTTCGTACCATCCGGCGCGCAGCGCCGCTGATTAAAAAGGAGGCGAAAGAAGGGAATGCCCGTCCACTCCCCACCGCCAAGAAAACAGCGTCGCTGCGC
>JAIRLA010000169.1 GCA_031259795.1 Azoarcus sp. | reverse complement strand
CTTCGGCCACCCTCCCCCGCAAGCGGGGGAGGGAAGGTCCATCGGAAGAACTCGTCATTACGAAAGCCCCCCCAACCTCGTCATTGCGAGGAGCGCAGCGACGTGGCAATCCAGTTCGTTCCATCCGGCGCGAAGCGCCGCTGTTCGTATGACGCTTGCGCGGCCCGCCTTTCCGCCATTCCACGGCTTTGCCCGCATGGACACTTGTACGGCATGAAAATTCGCCCGGGCGGCAGAGAGACGAAATGGCGCGGCTCTTCACCATAACAAACTACATATAGCGTACCGTTACATCGAAATACACTACATATTGTGTTCCGGGGCTTGACAAGCGCCGGCGCGCGAATTTAGACTCCAGCCTCGTGACGGTCAAGGGAATCCGGTTTGGCAGGCATCCGCCCGCCTTATTCCGGAGCTGCCCCGCAACTGTAACCGGCGAGCTTCGCGTCCTGTCGCGCCACTGGTTTTTCCGGGAGGGCGGACGCGGGCGATGATCCGGGAGCCAGGAAACCTGCCGCCGCTTTTTGTCTTTTGTCTGATGGAGCGGGGTGTCTCCGGGGACGATGACGGTTGCTTCGCGCCCGCGGTTTCGCGGGACTCCGGCCGCCATCTTCCGCCCGTCCCCGCGCATCGACGTCACCGGAGCGTTGGAAGATGCAGCAGAATTCATTGATGGGCGGCCAGCCCTTGCAGGAAGCCATGGGCGTACACGAATCCGGCGCGGGAGGGCGCGGGGCCACGGCGGAAGATGTCGCCGGTCTGGAAGTCATTCGCCGCAATGGCGACATCGCCTCGTTCCAGCCGGAAAAAATCGCCTTGGCGCTCTCCAAGGCTTTCCTGGCCGTGGCGGGCGAACAGGGCACGGTGTCCGCCCGTATCCGCGAGGTGGTGGCGCGGCTGACCCGCAATGTGGTGGATGCCCTGACGCGCCGCCATCCCGGCGGAAGCACGGTGCATATCGAGACGATCCAGGATCAGGTGGAACTGGCGCTGATGCGCGCGGGCGAGCACGATGTGGCGCGCGCCTACGTGCTCTACCGGGAGCGCCGCGCCAGGGAGCGGGAAGCGGCGAAGGCGCGGGAAGCCGGCGGGGACGGCGCGAAATCCCCCGGCCTTTCCGTCATCGTGGATGGCGTGCGCCGCCCGCTGGATGTCGACGCGCTCCTGGCGCGCGCCCAGTCCGCCTGCGCCGCGCTGGGCGAGGACGCCGCGCCGCGCGCGGTGCTCGAACTGACGCTGAAAAATCTCCACGACGGCATGTCCCTGTCCGAAGTCCATGCGGCCATGGCGCTCACCGCTCGCACGCTGATCGAGCAGGACCCGGTCTATGACAAGGTGACCGCCCGCCTGCAACTCTTCGCCCTCCGCCGGGAGGCGCTGGGCCGGGAAGTTCCGCCGGAGACGGCGGCGGGCGAGACGCGGGATTATTTCCCTCGCTTCATCGCCCTGGGCGTCGAGGCGGGATTGCTGGACGAGCGCCTCGCCGAATTCGACCTGCCGCGCCTCGCGGCGGCGCTCAAACCCGAACGGGATTTGCAGTTCGGCTACCTTGGCCTGCAAACCCTCTACGACCGTTATTTCCTCCACATCGACGAGCGCCGCATCGAACTGCCGCAACTGTTCTTCATGCGCGTCGCCATGGGGCTGGCCCTGAACGAGATCGACCGCGAGAGCCGCGCCATCGCGTTCTACGATCTGATCTCCAGCTTCGATTTCATGTGCTCGACGCCGACGCTGTTCAACGCGGGCACGCGCCATCCGCAGCTTTCTTCCTGCTACCTGACCACGGTGACGGACGATCTGGAGGGCATTTACCAGGCGGTCAAGGAAAACGCCCTGTTGCAGAAATTCGCGGGCGGTCTCGGCAACGACTGGACTCCGGTGCGCGCGCTGGGCAGCCGCATCCGGGGCACGAACGGCAAGAGCCAAGGGGTGATTCCCTTCCTGAAAGTCGTCAACGACACCGCCGTCGCGGTCAATCAGGGCGGCAAGAGAAAGGGCGCGGTATGCGCCTATCTGGAAACCTGGCACCTGGACATCGAGGAATTCCTGGAACTGCGCAAGAACACCGGCGACGAGCGCCGCCGCTGCCACGACATGAACACGGCGCACTGGATTCCCGATCTTTTCATGGAGCGGGTGATGGAAAACGGCGAATGGACGCTGTTTTCCCCCAACGAGACGCCGGAACTGCACGAGAAATACGGGCGCGCCTTCGCCGAAGCCTATACCGCCTGCGAAGAGAAAGCGGCGCGCGGCGAGATTCGCCTGTTCCGCAAGGTATCCGCCGTGCAATTGTGGCGTCGCATGCTCACCATGCTGTTCGAGACAGGGCACCCGTGGATCGCGTTCAAGGACCCCTGCAACCTGCGCTCGCCGCAGCGCCACGCGGGCGTGGTGCATAGCTCCAATCTGTGCACCGAAATCACGCTCAATACCTCGGAGGCGGAGAGCGCCGTGTGCAACCTCGGCTCGGTCAACCTGCCCGCGCACCTGAAGGACGGCGCGCTCGACCTGGAAAAACTCCGCCACACCGTCGGCACGGCCATGCGCATGCTGGACAACGTGATCGACCTCAATTACTACGCCATCCCCAAGGCAAGGAACGCCAACCTGCGCCACCGCCCCGTGGGGCTGGGCGTCATGGGCTTCGCGGACTGCCTGCACATCATGGGCATCCCCTACGCCTCGCGCGAAGCGGCGGAATTCGCCGACCGTTCCACGGAAGCGGTGTGCTATCTGGCCTACTGGGCCTCCACCGATCTCGCCGAAGAGCGGGGGCGCTATTCCAGCTTCACCGGCAGCCTGTGGGATCAGGGCATCCTGCCGCCGGATTCCATCGTCCTGCTGGAAGCGGAACGCGGCCGGCCCATCGAACAGGACAGAAGCGCCACGCTCGACTGGGAAGCGCTGCGCGCGCGCATCCGCCAGACGGGGATGCGCAATTCCAATTGTGTCGCCATCGCCCCGACCGCCACCATCGCCAACATCGTCGGCGTCTCGCAGGGCATCGACCCCGAATACCAGAATCTCTACGTCAAATCCAACCTTTCCGGCGAATTCACCGTGGTCAACGAACACCTCGTGCGCGAACTCAAGGCCCTGGACCTGTGGGACACGGTAATGGCCGCCGACCTCAAGTACTTCGACGGCTCGCTCGCCCGCATCGACCGCGTGCCGGAAGACATCCGCGCCCGCTACGCCACCGCCTTCGAGATCGACCCCAAATGGCTGGTGGAAGCCGCCTCCCGCCGGCAGAAATGGATCGACCAGTCCCAATCCCTCAACCTCTACCTGGCCGCGCCCTCGGGCAAGAAGCTCGACGAACTCTACAAGCTGGCTTGGGACAAGGGACTCAAGACCACCTACTACCTGCGCACGCTGGGCGCCTCCCAGGCGGAAAAGCTCGCCACTGCCGCCGCCGACGGCGACGCCCCGCGCTTTTGCGCCATCGACGATCCCGATTGCGAGGCTTGCCAATAAATAGGCCGGAAAACCGCCGCCCACCGCCGCGAACCACTCCCGAAAAACCCGTCAGAACCGGGGAACACACATGGACGATGAAACTTTTGCCGGTATCGACATCGCCAGGGAAAGCCTGGATTTCCATCTTCGCCCCATGGGTTTTCATTGCCAGGTCAGCCATGACGAAGCGGGGATGGCGGAAATCCGCCAGCGGCTGCAAGACACCGCGCCCGCGCAGGTGGTCGTGGCGGCGGACGATGGACTGGAAAACCGCTTCGTCCAGGAACTCATGGCGCGGGATTTCCCTGTGTGCATCATCAATACGCGGATGGCGCTCGATTTTTCCTCGCTGAAAGGATATGCCCGGAAGCAAAGCGGACGCGCCTCGATGCTCGCCGACCTCGCCCAGACCTTGAGTCCGGTCGTGCGCTCGCGCCTGACAGAAGCCGAGTACGAACGGGACGCCCTGATCAGCCGGCGCTGCCAGCTTGCCACGGCACGGGACGAGGAAATACAGCGCGGGCATCAGGCCGCCGCCCCGCGGCAAGAGGAGACCGACCAGGTACTGGAAGGGCTGGAGCGGGAAATCGCGGCGATCGACGGCGAACTCGAAAAATATCTGCAAATCCCCGCCGATTGGCGCGTCCGGGAAGCGCTTCTACAAAGCATTCCGGGAATCGACGCGTTTTCCGCCCGGGCCATGCTCATCAAATGTCCCGGACTGGGCGCTTTCGATAGCCGCCAGATCGCGCGGCGGGTGGGAGTCGCGCCGGGCAATGACGCGCCGGGCAATGACAATAAACACCCGGGCGGGGGCCGCTCCGATGCGCGCGCCATTCTATATATGGCGACGCTCACCGCCATGCGCCGCAACGGCCCGATCAGGGAATTCGCCGAGCGGATGAAACAGGCCGGCAAACCCGACAAGGTCGCCCTCGTCGCCTGTATGCGAAAACTGCTGACGATCATGAACGTCATTCTCAAGCATCAAACCCCCTGGTCCGACAATCCGGCACAGGCGCCGGACGGGCAACGGGACTGAATCCGCCCGCGCCGCCCGGGATCGAAACCACCGGCCACGCATTTCCCGAGCGGGAAGAAGCGGCCACAACAGGAGACACCGATGAACACCTCTTTCGATGATTGGGACGATACACCCGCCGCCGCCGTTTGTTCCGAACCCGCCGCGACCGCCGCCAAAACAGGCATCGAACCCGCCGCCGCGCTCGCCCCGGTCAAAGCCGCCGACAAACGCATCGTCAATGGCCGGGGCGATATCAACCAGCTCGCGCCCTTCAAATACCCTTGGGCGTGGGACTTCTTCCTCACCGCCAACCGCAACCACTGGACGCCCACGGAAATCAACATGGCGCAGGACGTGCAGGACTACCGCCACAAGCTCACCCCGGCGGAACAGCACATGTTCGAGAACGTGCTCGCCTACCTCACCACCTCCGACATCCTCGCCATGCGCAACATCGGCCTGGCCGTCATGGAGAAGATGACCGCGCCGGAACTCCAGATCTACCAGGCGCGCCAAGTCTACGAAGAATCCCTGCACACCTGGACGTACCAGCATTGCATCGAGACCCTGAATCTCGACCAGGAAGACATCTACAACCGCTACCGCGTCGTGCCCGCCATCCACGGCAAGATCGCGCTCGCCAACCGCCGTCTCGAAAAGGTGCTGTGCTCGGGGCTCGACCTTACCAACCGCGAGACCCTGCACGAATTCGCCCTCTCCTACCTCTTCTTCGCCGGCATCTTCGAGGGCTGCTGGTTCTACAACGGTTTCTCGCCCATCTTCGCCCTGCAACGGCGGGGCCTGATGAAAGGCACGGCGGAGCAATTCCAATACATCATGCGCGACGAAGTGCTGCACTGCGCCTTCGGCCTGCGCGTCATCCGCGAGCTTCTGCACGAAGAAAACCTGACGCTCGACCCCGGCGCCGTCGCGGCGCTCTGGCAGGAAACCGAAGCCGCCGAAAACGCCTACGCCCATTACGTACTGCGCGACCCCATCCTCGGCTATTCCGCCGATCTGCACATGGAGCAATTCCGCTTCGTCGCCAACCGCCGCGCCCGACAACTGGGCTTCCCCGAACCCTTCCCCGGTGCCAAGGCCGCCTTGCCCTGGCTGGACGAACAAGCGAATTTGCGCAAGGAAAAGAATTTCTTCGAAACGCGGATCACGGAATATCAAACGGGCGGCAGCCTGGTGTGGGAATAAGAGCCTGCTTCAAAAAAGGGACGAAGTACCGGCAAGGCGCCCGTCGCCACGACAGCCCTCCCCCCTCGTCATTGCGAGGAGCGCAGCGACGTGGCAATCCAGTTCGTTCCATGCGGAGCGCAGCGACGCCGTTTTCTCTGCGGTGGGGAGTGGTCGAGCCTCCCCCTGCCTTCCTCCCCCTTTTTATCCAGCGGCGCTGCGCGCCGGGTGGAACACACTGGATTGCCACGGGCCTGCGGCCCTCGCAATGACGAGTTCTTCCGATGGACTCCCCTCCCCCGCTTGCGGGGGAGGGTGGCCGAAGGCCGGGAGAGGATTTCCAACCATCCGGCGCGCAGCGCCGCTGTCTAGCTCCCCGCGTCCCGCTCCCCGCTTCCGTCCATCCAGCCCAGTTTCCGGAAGACCAGCCATACCAGCCACGCCGACCACCAGGTGATGAAGAAGGCGAACACTACGTCGCTGAGGAAGTGTCCGCCCTGGGCGATGCGGCCCAGTCCGGCGATGCCGCCGAGCGCGAGGCCGGCCAGCGTCCAGCGGCGTCGCGCGCTCGCGCCGCCGAGAAAGCCGAGGCTGACGGCGAAGAAGCCCGCCGAGGCGTGGCCGCTGACGAAGGAGCAGTTTTTCCCGCATTGGTCGGTGGGCTGTAGCGCGGGGGTGAAGCGGGCGTTGCCGCC
>JAIRLA010000164.1 GCA_031259795.1 Azoarcus sp. | reverse complement strand
ATCGGTGAGCGCCTTGCGGTCGAGCGGGTCTTGCCGGGCAGCCCATTTCTTCAGGGCTTCTTGCAAGGCGGCCTTGTCGGCACGGCCTGAGGCTTCGGCCACCAGCACTTCCGGCAGGGCGGAGGCGGCGAGGCGTTCGGCCTCCCACGGGAACGCGCTATTAGTAATAGCAGCCGCTGGCGCGACGACCGGCGCTGCGTTCGTCGCGGCGTTGGCGCGCACCCAGTCGAGCAGGGATTCTTCCATGCGGACGGGGTTCTCTTCCGCGTGGGCGGGCGGGAAGAGGCTGGCGAGGGCGAGACTCAGCACGACAAGCGCTTTCATCAGGCGGCGATCCTTGGGCGATGCGGCATCATAGCGCTTCGCGGCGGGATACACAATTGACATTGCCGGATGAAAAGGCGGGATCGCTGTTTATCGCCGCGAAAATCCTCCCCCTTCGTCATTGCGAGGCGCGCAGCGCCGTGGCAATCCAGTGCGTTCCGCCCGGCGCGTAGCGCCGCTGATATTCCTCTGCGGCGGAAAAGAGACAGGCGTTCCATTTTCTCCCGCCCTCTTTTTCAGTCAGCGTCGCTACGCTCCGCATGGAAGGAAACCCTCTCCCGCCCCTGACGGGGCGCCCTCTCGCCCGCCAAGCGGGGGAGGGGACGGCAGGCGGCTGTGATTGGGGGATGGTCATGTCGGCAAAGCGTCGTCATTGCGATGAACCTTCCCTCCCCCGCTTGCGGGGGAGGGTGGCCGAAGGCCGGGAGAGGGTTTCCAACCATCCGGCGCGCAGCGCCGCTGATTAAAAAAGGGGCGGAGTACCGGCAAGGCGCTCGTCGCCGCGACAGTCCTCCCCCCTCGCAATGACGAGTTCTCCCAACAGGACGCCTGTCCACGCCCCACCGCAAAGAAATCGGCGTCGCTGCGCTCCGTATGGAAGGAAACCCTCTCCCGCCCCTGACGGGGCACCCTCTCGCCCGCCAAGCGGGGGAGGGGACGGCTGGCGGTTTTCGCAATGGCGAATTCTTGCGGTGGACACTTCCCTCCCCCGCAAGCGGGGGAGGGGACGGCAAGCGGCTTTCGCAATGGCGGATTCTTCCGATGGATACTTCCCTCCCCCGCTTGCGGGGGAGGGTGGCCGAAGGCCGGGAGAGGGTTTCGTTCCATGCGGAGCGAATCGACGCTGAATAAAAGGGGCGGTGTACCATGCAAGGCGCTCGTCGCCGCTACAGTCCTCCCCACTCGTCATTGCGAGGAGCGAAGCGTCTTGGCAATCCAGTTCGTTCTCGCGGAGCGAATCGACGCTGTTGATCTTTCCGTCAATGGCGCGGCTTGTTCGCCCCGTGCAGCGGACGCGCGGGCGCGGCGATGTCGATGGTCTCGCGTTTGCCGTCCGCGGTTTCGATGGTGAGCGCGATGGGTACGGTATCGCCTTCCTTCACTTGCGCCGCGAGGTCGAGCAGCATGATGTGCCAGCCGCCCGGTTTGAGTTCGACCAGCGTGCCCGCGGGCAGCGCCAGCGCGGCGACGGCGCGCATCTTCATCTTGTCGCCTTCCATGCGCATCTCGTGGATTTCGGCGGTTCCGGCCAGCGGCGAGCGGACGCCGACCAGGCGGGCGTCGACCGGCGAGGTGATCTTCATGAACGCGCCGGTGGCTTTCTGTTGCGGGACGGTGGCGCGCACCCAGGGATCGGCGATGCCGGTTTCGGCATGGGCGGCGGGCGCGGCGAGAAACAGCGCGGCGAGCAGGGCGGGCAGGCGAAGGTTTGTCATCCGGGTTCCTTGGTCGATTGGAGAAGCAAGGCCACGTCCGCGGCAATCGCGGCGGCGGGGCTTTGATGGCTGACCGCGAGGCGCAGGCGTCCCGCGGGATCGTAGAGATAGCTGATCGCGGAATGGTCGATCGTATAACCGCTGCCCGTCGGCGTCTTGCGATAGTAGATGCGAAAGTCTTTGGCCGTTTCGCGGGTCTTTTCCGGCGTGGCGTAAAGCCCGAGGACATCGGCGCCGAAAGCGGCGGTGTATTCGCGCAGGATTGCCGGCGAGTCGCGTTCGGGGTCGAGCGTGACGAAGAGGATTTGCAGGCGCTCGCCGTCGGCCCCGAGCAGGCGGCGCACTTCGCTGGCGCGCACGAGCGTGCTCGGGCATATGTCCGGGCATTGGATGAAGCCGAAGAATATCATCACCGCCTTGCCGCGAAAATCGGCGAGGCGGCGGGTTTTACCGTCCGGGTCGAGCAGGGCGAAATCGTTTCCGTAGCTTGCGCCGCTGATGTCGGTGTTGTGAAAGCGCGGGCCGTCGCCGCCACAGCCGCCCGCCAGGGAGAGCGCGCCAAGAATAAATAGCGCGCGCAGGAATGCTCCGCTTTTCGGGAATATCATTTTGGCGCACTCATTTTGCCGCGCTCCCCGCCGGCGACAATTCGGCGAACGCCTCGGGCAGCATCAGCGTCGCCAGGCTGCGCTGGGTGAATAGATAACGGCCATCGACAAAAAAGCCCAATTCTTCCCATGGCACCGCATTGTTGAACAACATCAGCGCGCGTTTGATGTCCATTTCCCGGTTTTTCGGAAACAGCGCCAGAATGGAGCCATCGTAAGCGGGGCAGGGGTGGGTGAAAAAGGGACGCGCGCGGCGGGTCTTGCCATTCACATAGATGCGCGGCCCGGGCGATTTGCAATAATCCCGCCCCCATTTCCACCAATTGCTTTCATCGAATGCACGCACCCGGCGAGCGAGCAGGCGCTCCTTGTGGCGGTCGAGATGGGGATGATGGGCGTCGTAGATCATGCGCCGGGTCGCGCCGGTCGCGGCGGTTTGCGAGCAAACGAATTCGAGATTGCCTTCCGGATGGGTGAATATGTTATCGGCGCCGGAGACCGCGCCGACCCGGACATCGAACAATTCGCCCATGGGCACGCACAAATGTGAATGAACGAAGGCGAGTTGCCCGTGGATATGCGCCATCTCGCGTTCATCCCATTGCGCGTCGACGAGCCGCCGGTATGCGGTGCGCCGGGAGAAATCGCCGCGCACGAAACGGAAAATCGCGCAATTGGGCGTCGCGCCGGTAAAGAGCCTCGCATCGCCCGTTTCGATCCAGTGCGTGATCGTGCCCTGTTCGTAAAGCCAGCGATTCAACCGCGCGGCGGCGGTCAATTTGATGAATTCGCGCGGCACGATGAAAATCAATTCGCCGCCGTCGTTGAGATGGCGCACACATTTTTCGATGAAGAACAGGAACAGATTGGAACGGAAGTCGAATAGCCGCGCATCGAGGCGCGCGCGAGTTTGCGGGATGATGTCCCGATGACGCACGTAGGGCGGATTGCCGATGATGGTGTCGAAACGCTCATGCGGCGGGAAATCGAAGAAATCCATGACGAGCGCCCCCGGCGGCGCGACGCGGGCGTCCAGTTCGATCGCCACGCATCCCGGCAAATGGCGCGAAAAGGCGCCGTCTCCCGCCGCCGGTTCCAGTACCCGTCCCTGATTCGCGCGCAGCGCCAGCATGGTCCGCACGATGGCGGCGGGGGTGAACACCTGGCCGAAAGCGGTCACGGGAGAGAGGTCATTCATGCGCGGCGAAACTCCCGGCGCGATGAGTCGGCGTCGATGCGATGGATTCCCCTCCCCCGCTTGGCGGGGGAGGGTGCCCGCAGGGCGGGAGAGGGCGTCGTTCCATCCGGCGCGCAGCGCCGCTGAATAGAAGAGGGGGGGAAGAAAGGGGACGCTTGTCCACTCCCCACCGCAAAGAACACAGCGTCGCTGCGCTCTGCATGGAAGAAAACCCTCTCTCGCCCCTGACGGGGCGCCCTCTCGTCCGCCAAGCGAGGGAGGGAACGGCAGGCGGGAATGATTGCCTGCCGCTGCGCTTCATCCCAGCCATTTCCGCGCGTTGCGGAACATCCGCAGCCAGGGCGAGGCGTCCGGGCTTTCGTCGATGAGCCATTGCGGGGCCCAGGACATTTGCAGGGTGCGCGCCGTGCGTTCGGGGTGCGGCATCATGATCGTGAAGCGTCCGTCGGGAGTGGTGAGGGCGGCCTCGCCGCCGGATGAGCCGTTGGGATTGGCGGGGTAGCGGTCGGTGGTCGCGCCATAGTTGTCGATGTAATACAACGGGACGAGCGCCGCCTGTTGTGCGGCGGTGTCGCGGAAGACCACCCGGCCCTCGCCGTGGCTCACGACGATGGGCAGGCGGCTGTCCGCCATGCCGCTGAAAAGGATGGAGGGGCTTTCCCGCACCCGGGTCATGACGAAGCGCGCTTCGAACTGTTCGCTGCGGTTGCGCTGGAAGTCCGGCCAGTTTTCCGCGCCGGGGATGATGGGCGCAAGCGCCGCCATCATCTGGCAGCCGTTGCAGACGCCGAGCGCGAAGGTGTCGCCGTGGGCGAAGAAAGCCGCGAATTGCGCCCGGAGCGCCGGATTGAACAGGATCGACTTCGCCCACCCCTGCCCCGCGCCGAGCACATCGCCATAGGAGAAACCGCCGCAGACCGCCAGCCCCAGGAAGTCATCGAGATGGCGCCGCCCGGCTTGCAGGTCGGACATGTGTACGTCTACCGCCTCGAAGCCCGCGCGGGTAAACGCCGCCGCCATCTCGAACTGGGAATTCACGCCTTGTTCGCGCAGGATCGCCACGCGTGGACGCGCGCCGCTGGCGATGAAGGGCGCGGCCACGTCCTCGTGCACGTCGAAGGCCGCGTACAGCGACAGGCCGGGGTCGTGCGCGTCGTCGAGGGCGTAGAATTCTCTCTCCACGCATTCGACATCGTCGCGCAGGCGGGCGATGTGGTAGCCGGTTTCCGACCAGGCGCGCAGCCAGGCGGTGCGCGGCGCGGCCAGCGCCAGCCGCGCGTTGCGGTGGAAGCGGATCTCGTCCCTGTTGTTGGGTTCGCCGATGAAGTGGTAGTCCAGCCCGGCGCCGTTCAGGATGGCGCCGACCGTCGCGCGGTCGCGGCGGCGGATTTGCACCACGGCGCCGAGTTCTTCGGCGAACAACGCGCCAATGAGATGGTCGTCGAAACGGCCCCTGAGCAGTTCCGGGGTTTTTTCGAGGCCGTCGGCATCGTTCATCGCCGCATCGAAACAGACGGTGTCGAGCACCAGCGACAGCCCGCGACAACTGGCAAAAGCCATTTCGCACACTGTGGCGAAAAGGCCGCCGTCGCTGCGGTCGTGGTAGGCCAGGATCAGATCCTCGCGGCGCAAGCGCCGGATCGCCGCGAAGAACGCCGCCAGGTCTTGCGGCGCTATATCCGGCGCATGTTCGCCGGTGGCGTTGTAGACCTGCGCCAGCACGGAGCCGCCGAGACGATGCGCGCCGCGCCCGAGGTCGATGAGGATCAGTTCGGTTGCTTCGCCCGCCGGGAATTGCAATTGCGGCGTCAGGGTGCGGCGGATGTCGGCGACCGGCGCGAAGGCGGTGACGATCAGCGACAAGGGCGCGATCACTTGCCGGTCTTCGCCGTTTTCCCGCCAGGCCGTGCGCATCGACAGCGAATCCTTGCCCACGGGGATCGACAGACCCGCCGCGATGCAGAAAGCCGAGACCGCCCGCACGGTGTCGTAGAGTTTGGCGTCCTCGCCGTGGACGCCCGCCGCCGCCATCCAGTTGGCGGAAAGTTTTACCTCGCCGAGCGCGTCGATGTCGGCGGCGGCAAGATTGGTGATGGCCTCTCCGACCGCCATCCGCCCCGAGGCGGGCGCGTCCACGCAGGCCAGCGGCGTGCGCTCGCCCATGGCGAAAGCTTCGCCGCGATAGCCGATGAAGCTCATCGCCGTCACCGCCGCGTCGGCCACCGGCATCTGCCAGGGGCCGACCAGTTGATCGCGCGCGGTGAGGCCGCCCACGCTGCGGTCGCCGATCGTGATGAGAAAACGCTTGCTCGCCACCGCCGGGTTGTGCAGTACCCGCAAGGCCGCTTCGGACAGATCGAGTCCGGTCACGTCGAACGGCGGCAGGGGCGCGGCGCGGCGCGAGACTTGGCGCGTCATCTTCGGCGGTGTGCCGAGCAGGACCTTCATGTCCATGTCGACCGGCGTATTGCCGAAATGGCGGTCGCGCACCACCAGCCGCCCGTCGGCGCTGGCCGCGCCGAGCACGGCGAACGGGCAGCGTTCGCGCGCGCAGATCGCGGCGAAGGCATCGAGATCGGCGGGCGCGATCGCCAGCACGTAGCGCTCCTGCGCCTCGTTGCTCCAGATTTCGAGCGGACTCATGCCGGGTTCTTCGGTCTTTACTTCGCGCAGCTCGAAATGCGCGCCAAGCCCGGCGTGATCGGCCAGTTCGGGCATGGCGTTGGACAAGCCGCCCGCGCCCACGTCATGGATGGCGATGATCGGATTGGCCGCGCCGCGCTGCCAGCAGGCGTCGATCACCTCCTGGCAGCGGCGCTGGATCTCGGGGTTGCCGCGCTGCACCGAAGCGAAGTCGAGATCGGCGGCGTTCGTCCCGGTCGACATGCTGGAAGCCGCGCCGCCGCCCAGGCCGATCGACATGCCGGGGCCGCCGAGCTGGATCAGCAGCGCGCCCGGCGGGAAGCGCGGCTTTTCCGCCTGCCGCGCCTGGATGCTGCCGATGCCGCCCGCGATCATGATGGGCTTGTGGTAGCCGCGCACCTCGCCCGCGACGCTCTGCTCGAAAGCGCGGAAATAGCCGGCGAGATTGGGACGGCCAAATTCATTGTTGAACGCCGCCGCGCCCAGCGGCCCTTCGATCATGATGTCGAGCGCCGAAGCGATGCGAGCCGGCTTGCCATGGGAGCGTTCCCAGGGCTGGGGAAAATCCGGGATGGCGAGATTGGAGACGGAAAACCCCGCCAGCCCCGCCTTGGGCCGCGCGCCGCGCCCGGTCGCGCCCTCGTCGCGGATTTCGCCCCCCGCCCCGGTCGCCGCGCCGGGAAAGGGCGAAATCGCGGTGGGGTGATTGTGCGTCTCCACCTTGGCGAGAATATGGGTCGGCTCCGCGCGGAAACGGAAAACGCCGTCGGCATCGGGATAGAAACGCTCGATCTCGCCGCCCTCGATCACCGAGGCATTGTCGGCATAGGCCACGACCGTGCCGCCGGGATGGGCCGCGTGGGTGTCGCGGATCATGGCGAAGAGCGTCTTTTCCATCGGATGGGCGTCGATCACCCAATCGGCGTTGAAAATCTTGTGGCGGCAATGCTCGGAATTGGCCTGCGCGAACATCATCAGTTCCACATCGGTCGGATTGCGGCCCATGCGGATGAAATTGTCGGCGAGATAGTCGATTTCATCATCGGAGAGCGCCAGCCCCAGTGCGATATTGGCCGCGGTCAGCGCCGCGCGCCCGCCGCCGAGGACGTCCACCGTCTCCAGCGGACGCGGCGCGTAGTGCCGGAACAGCGCGTCGGCCTCATCGAAAGATCCCAGCACGGATTCCGTCATGCGGTCATGCAACAAGGCGGGCGCGGGCGGCAACAGATCGGCGGCGTTGCTCCCATCGATGAACCAGGCGACGCCACGCTCGATGCGCGCCACCTTGTCGAAACCGCATTGCCGGGCGATGTCGGTGGCTTTTGAAGACCACGGCGAAATCGTCCCGAGCCGGGGCGTCACCAACCGCAAGACGCCCGGCCAATCCTCGCCCCCCGCCCCCTGATCCCTGGCGCCGCCGAGCAATTCGCCGAGCCGCGCTTCTTCTCCGGCGGAAAGAGCTTTCCGGATTTCGATGAAGTACCAGTATTCCGCCGCGACACTCCGGAATCCGGGAAACGTCCCGGCCAGATCGCAGGCCAGCCGGTCGAGACGGGAGCGGGAAAAAGCGGCGTCGCCGCGAAACTTGAGAATCCGGGAGGGCATGACAATCAGGAAGCGGCGGCGAGACTGGCGAAAACCGGCCATGGGTGGACAGAGGCACGGATTATACCCGCCCCCGCATCCCCGCCCCCCACCCATTCAGCGGCGCTCTCGCGCCGGGTGGAAGGAACTGGAGTCTCCGTGGTCTTGTACGGAGTCTCCGTGGTCTTGTATGGGGTCTCCGTGGTCTTGTACGGAGTCCCCGTGGTCTTGTACGAATGGCCGGCGGTAGGGGCACGGCGTGCCGTGCCCTCATCCGATCTGGGGAAACAAAATCAGAAAACCAGCCCCGATTTCAGCCTCGCACAACGATTGCCCTGGCCAAAGCATCGTCCCGATTTGGAATCCAGTCTCTATCCCTTTCAATCAGGGCAGGTCTTCTAACCAAGATAATGAAGGATCCCCCCCTTGCCAACAGGTCTTAATCCCTTTCAATCAGGGCAGGTCTTCTAACATAGCTGCCGGGGGCGACCGCCCCGGCGCGGGAAGTCTTAATCCCTTTCAATCAGGGCAGGTCTCTAATTGGATGAGGGCACGGCGCGCCGTGCCCCTACGCGGTTTTGATCCCTTTCCAGTCAGGGGCGGCGGTATTGTCACATGATTGTTGGCGGTTGTCGCATGGGTTCGTCCGAAAGAGTGAATGCTTGTTGCTCCGGCGGGGTACACTGCCGTCCCCGCCGGGCGGGCGGGTGGTGACATGGGCGGGATGTGCATGGAAAACGGAAAAACCATGATGGCGGCGGATGCCGGCGGCGCGGCGCGCGAGCGTCTGGAGGCGGTGCTGGATGGGCTGGAGTCCGCTGTTTATGCGGCGGATGCGCGCAATGATGAGATTCTCTTCGCCAATCGCGCTTTCCGGACTTTGCATGGGGGCGACACCGTGGGCCGGGTGTTGCGCGATCTGGTCGTTCCTTTGCCCGAGCGCGGCGATTATCGCGTCGATCCGCGCGGGCTTGCCGGGGACGATGCGCCGTGCGAGTTGTTCGATGGCGAGTTGCTGCAACCGCGCGGCGGGCGCTGGTATCACGTGCGCGAGCAGGCTGTGCGCTGGGTGGATGGACGCATCGTGCGCCTGGGCATCGCCACCGATATCACCGACCGCAAGAAGACCGCCGAAATCGCGCGCCAGCAGGAGGAGCGCATTTCCCGCACGGCGCGCTTGATTACCATGGGCGAGATGGCTTCGATGCTGGCGCACGAGATCAATCAGCCGCTTTCCGCCATCGCCAATTATTGCGCGGGCTGCATCGCCCGCATGCAGGCGGGCGCAAGTATGCAGGAGTTGTTGCCCGCGATGCGCAAGGCGAGCGAACAGGCCGAACGCGCGGGCAAGATCATCCGCCGCATCCGCGAGTTCGTGAAAAAGAGCGAGCCGCGCCGCGCTCCGGCGCCGGTGTCCGCCATTCTCGATGAGGCGCTCGCGTTCGCGGAAATCGATGCCCGCCGCGCCGGTATCCGGCTGGCGGTCGATGTCGCGCCGGGGCTGCCGGATGTCTACGCCGATCGCATCATGATCGAACAGGTGGTGCTCAACCTCGTGCGCAACGGCCTCGATGCGATGAAGGACGCGATCGGCGATGAACGCGTGCTTACCGTGCGCGCGCGCGCCTGCGGGGAGCGGCTGGTCGAGATCGCCGTGATCGACCGCGGACACGGCATCGATGAGGAAGACCGCGAGCGTCTGTTCCAGCCTTTCTTCACCACCAAGGCCGAAGGCATGGGCATGGGGCTCGCCATTTGCCGCTCGATCGTGGAATTCCACAATGGGCGGCTCAGCGTTGAATCCGGCCCGGAAGACGGTACCATGTTCGCGTTTACCTTGCCCGTGGAGGGAGGCGCTTGTGAATGAGGCGGAATCCGGACAGAAGATTTTCATCGTCGACGATGACGAAGCCTTGCGCGATTCGCTGGTCTGGCTGCTGGAATCGCACGGTCACGCAGTCGCGGCATTCGGATGCGCCGGTGATTTCCTCGCCGCCTGGAACAAGGATCTCATCGGCTGCCTCTTGCTCGATGTGCGCATGCCCGGGATGAGCGGGCCGGAATTGTTCGAGGAATTGGCCCGGCGGCATTCGACACTGCCCGTCATCTTCATCACCGGCCATGGCGATGTGCCGATGGCGGTGGCGGCGCTCAAGAAAGGCGCGGTGGATTTCATCGAGAAGCCCTTTGCCGGCAACGATATGCTGCACATCATCGCCCATTGCCTCGCCCGCGAGCGCGAGGAGCGCGAACGCCGCCGCGCCGGGGCCGACACCGCCCGCCGCTTGGCGCAGCTCACGGCGCGCGAGCGCGAGGTGCTCGAACTCATCGTCGACGGCAAGCTCAATAAACAGATCGCCGATACGCTCGGCATCAGTATCAAGACGGTGGAAGTCCACCGCTCCCGCCTGATGGAGAAGATGGGGGCGCGCTCGCTCGCCAGCCTGATCCGGCAAGTCATGTCCGCGAGGACGGACGAGGCGCGCGGCTGATGGAGAGCGCCGACGTCCTGTATCTGGTCGGAGGACTGCTGCTGTTTGTCAGTGTCCTGGCAAGCACTTTGTCGGCGCGGTTGGGACTGCCTCTGTTGCTGCTCTTCCTGATCGTGGGGATGCTCGCGGGCGGGGACGGGCCGGGCGGCATCCGCTTCGATGATTACCACGCCGCTTCCCTGATCAGCAGCTTGGCGCTGGCGGTCATCCTGCTGGACGGCGGCCTGCGCACGCGCCTGTCCAGCTTGCGGGTGGCCCTGTGGCCCGCGGCGGTGCTGGCGACCTGGGGCGTGATCGGCACCACGGTGGCGCTCGGGATGTTCGTGATCTGGTTTTTCAGCGTGGACTGGCGCATGGGCATGCTGCTCGCGGCCATCGTCGGCTCCACCGACGCGGCGGCCGTCTTCTCCCTGCTGCGCAACAGCGGCGTGCGCCTCAACGAACGGGTGAAGTCGACGCTCGAAATCGAATCCGGCGCCAACGATCCCATGGCCATCCTGCTCGTGACCGCGCTGGTCGAGATGCTCATCAGCCCCGAGCGCATCGGCATGGGCAACTTCGTGCGCACGCTGGTCTCGCAAATGGTGCTGGGCGGCGTCTTCGGCTTTCTCGGCGGCGCCGTGCTCGCGCGCCTGCTCCTGCGCCTGCGCCTGGCCGAAGGACTTTACGCGCTGCTCATCGTCTCCGGCGGCCTGATGATCTTCGCCGCCACCAACCTCACGGGCGGCAGCGGCTTTCTCGCCGTCTACGTCGCCGGGATCATCATCGGCAACCGGCGCTGCCACGCCACCGAACACGTCCTGCGGGTCATGGACGGCCTGGCCTGGCTCGCGCAGGCATGCATGTTCCTCGTCCTCGGGCTGCTGGTGCGGCCCCTGTCGCTGCTCGAACACGCGCCCGGCGCCGTGGCCATGGCGGTCTTCCTGATGCTGGCCGCCCGTCCGCTCGCCATCCTCGCCGGCCTGCTCCCCTTCCGTTTCCCCTGGCGCGAAGTGGCCTATATCTCCTGGGTGGGCCTGCGCGGCGCGGTGCCCATCGTCCTGGCCATCGTGCCGGTCGTCCGGGGCGTACCCCAATCGGAACTGCTGTTCAACATCACCTTCGTCATCGTGCTGCTCTCCTTGCTGGTGCAAGGCGTCACCGTGCCAATGGCCGCGCACTGGCTGAAAGTGGCCGTGCCGCCCAAGGACGAGCCGGTCGACCGCCGCGAAGTCTGGGTAGACGACCGCGCCGCGCTCGATCTCGTCGAATTCCGCGTCGAAGAAGGATCGGCGAGCGCGGGCCGCCACCCCGACGACGTCGCGGCGGAGTGCGGCGGGCTGGCGGTGCGCTGCGTCTCGCTGGTGCGCGGCGGCGAAGTCCAGCCCCTGCGCATCGACACGCGCCTGAGCGTCGGCGACCTGGTGTGGTTCGTCGCGGGCGAAGAACACGCCGAGCGCCTCGCCCGCCTCTTCGCCAAGGGCAGCACCGACAAGGAATTGAGCGCCCACGCCGGCTTCTTCGGCGAATTCATCGTCGATCCTTCCTGCCAGGCCGGAGAACTGGCGGCGGCCTACGGCTTCAGCCTGGCGGCGGAAAAGGAAAAGACCATGACCATCGGCGACCTGTTGCGCGAGCGCATCGGGCGGCGGGTCGTCGTCGGCGACCGCGTCGGCATCGGCCTGTTCGAGCTGACCGTGCGCGACATCGACAACAACGGCACCATCACCGGCGTCGGCCTGAAATGCCCCGACCGCTTCATGATCACCTGACGCCGGGAGCCGGGGATCGGGGAAGAGGG
>JAIRLA010000149.1 GCA_031259795.1 Azoarcus sp. | reverse complement strand
CCTGTTTGGCCGCGCGCGCCTGGAAAAAGAAGAAGTCGCCATCCTGCGCGGCATCCTGGCAAGCTTCGATGACGGCAAGAACAAGAGCCTATTCCGCTAGGCCCGCCCTGAACCGCCGCATGGATTGCCGCGGCGCAGCGCTACTTCCCCGCCTTGTCATTGCGAAAGCCCCCCGCCCTCGTCATTGCGAGGAGCGCATCGACGTGGCAATCCAGTTCGTACCAGACGGAGCGAATCGACGCTGTTTTTATCGCCTGCGGAGTGGTGTGTAGACCCATGCCCGCCCGGCGTTCGACAGCGGGCGGGGCGCGGCGCTCTGGATGAGAGATAATCGCCGCCATCTTCCGATCACAGTCATCCTTTTGCCCGCACATGAAAATCCTCGTCACCGGCGCCGCCGGTTTCATTGGCATGCACATCACCGAACGGCTGCTCGCGCGCGGCGATGAGGTGGTGGGAATCGACAATCTCAATGATTATTACGATCCCGCATTGAAGGAGAGCCGCCTGGAACGCCTGCGCCCGCATCGCCACTTTCGCTTCGTGAAGCTGGATGTGGCCGACCGCGCGGCTATCCCGCGCCTGTTCGCGGTGGAGAAGTTCGAGCGCGTCATCCATCTCGCCGCCCAGGCCGGGGTGCGTTATTCGCTGCAAAATCCGCATGCCTACGTCGACAGCAATCTGGCGGGTTTCGTGAATATCCTCGAAGGCTGCCGCCACGGGCGGGTGAAGCATCTGGTCTACGCCTCCAGTTCCAGCGTGTACGGCGGCAATACGAAAATGCCGTTTTCCGAGCACGACAACGTCGATCACCCGGTGAGCCTTTATGCCGCCACCAAGAAGGCCAACGAGCTGATGGCCCATACGTACAGCCATCTCTATAGCCTGCCCACGACGGGGCTGCGCTTCTTTACCGTCTACGGGCCGTGGGGCAGGCCGGACATGGCCCTGTTCCTGTTCGTCAAGGCGATGCTCGAAGAACGGCCCATCGACGTTTTCAACCACGGCAAGATGCGGCGCGATTTCACCTATATCGACGACATCGCCGAGGGCGTCGTCCGCGTGCTCGACCTCGACGCCGAAGCCGACGCGGCCTTCGATCCCGGGCATCCCGACCCGGCGCGCGCCCGCGCGCCATACCGGGTGCTCAACATCGGCAATCACAGCCCCGTGGAACTGATGGATTTCATCGAGGCCATCGAAGCCGCGCTCGGGCGGCAAGCCATCAAGCATTATCTGCCGATGCAGGACGGCGATGTCCCGGCCACTTGCGCCGATACGGCGGAACTCGCCGCATGGACGGGATTCAGCCCTTCCACCAGCGTGCTCGACGGCGTGAGCCGCTTCGTGGCCTGGTATCGCGCTTATTACGGAGTCTGAGGCGTGCGGGTTTTCGGCTCCGGCGCCGCGCTGGCCTGTTACACGCTGCTCGTGGCGGCCTATGCGGGCGGCGCGCTCGTGCCGCTGATGAACAACGATTCCGCCCACCATGCCGCCATCGCGCTCCACATCCACGAAACCGGCGACTGGTCGCACCTCATCACCCAGGGCAAGGATTATCTCGACAAGCCGCACCTGCTCTTCTGGCTGGCGGCGCTTTCGTTCAAGTTCCTCGGGGTCAACGCCTTCGCCTACAAACTGCCCTCGCTGCTCTTCTCGATCCTGGCCGTGCATTCCACCGTCCGCCTCGGGACGATGCTGCATTCGGCGGCAAGCGGGCGGCTGGCGGGGGTGATCCTGGCGAGCGCCTTCGCGTTCATGCTCGCCAACAACGATGTCCGCATGGACGCGATCCTGACCGGAGCCATCATTTTCTCGACCTGGCAATTGCTCGCTTTCGCCAGCCACGACGGCAACGAACTCAAGCGCCGGCAACACCTCACGCTCGGCGCGCTCGGACTGGCGCTCGGCTTCGCCGCCAAGGGCATGATCGGCGTCGCCATGCCCCCGATCGCCGTCTTTCTTTACCTCGTCTACCTCTGCGACTGGCGGCGGCTTTTCGATCCGGGCTGGTTGATACTGGCGCCGCTCGTCCTGCTCTTCATCTCGCCGGTACTCGTCGCCTATTTCCAGCAATTCGGCGCCGACGGAGTGAAATTCATCCTGTGGTCGCAGAATACCGAACGCCTGGCCGGAGAACGATTCGGCAATGCCGGCGCCGACGACCCGCTGTTTTTCTATCACACCTTCCTGTGGGCGTTCCTGCCCTGGTCGCCGCTGGCGCTGTGGTCGCTGGCTTCGAGCCTGCGGCGGCTCACGCATGACCGTTTCTGGCCCCGCGCCCGGGGGGAAGCCCTCACGCTGGGCACGATCGTGACGATGTTTTCCATCATCTCGCTCTCGCAGTTCAAGCTGCCGCACTACCTCAATATCCTCCTGCCCTTTTTCGCCATCCACCTCGCGGGCTGGCTGCCGGCGCGGCTTGTCCATCCCGGCAGCCGCCGCGCTTTGCTGCGCGTGCAGATCGCGGTATTCGCGGCGTTGGCGGTCGCCGCGTTCCTGTTGAACGCCTGGATATTTCCCCTGCGCGACTGGCGCATCGGCGCGGGCGCGGCGGCGCTGCTGCTGGCCGGCGCCGGCTTCGTTTCCCGCTGGCCGCGCGCCTCCCGGCCCATGATCGTTTCCGTCTGCGTCGCGGCGGCATTCTGGCTGCTGCTCAACTTCAACTTCTATCCCCGCCTGCTCGCCTACCAGGCCGGTTCCACGCTCGGCGGCAAAGCCATGGCCATGGGCATCGCCCCCGAAAGTCTTTACTTCCTCGCGGGCGGCGGGCGGGCGGCGAGCTTCGACATCGCCACCGGGCGGCTCACCCCGGACATCGGCCTCGAAGAACTCGGCAAGATCGAGACATCGGTGGTGCTGTACGCCACCGCCGCGGACCGGGAAGTGCTCGAAGCGGCGAAACTGCCGATCGACGTGCTGGAATACAGCCCGGATTACCGCGTCACCCGGCTCAAGATGCGCTTTCTCGACCCGCGCACGCGGGCCAGGGAATTGCGCCCGGTCTACTTACTGAGGATCAGGCCCCGGGAATCGGGGATCGGGGATTCCTGATGCCCGCGCCCCGCCTCCCGCCGGGCGTCCTTGCAAAACACCCAGGTCTCCGCGCAGCCAATCGTTGAAAACTTCGCGCGCGGCAGTGATGGTTTCGCCCGCGCTCAGTCCCACCGGGCCGATACCGGCATGGGCCAGTCTGTCGGCGGCGGCGCCGTGCAGGTGGACGCCGGCGATCAGGGCCATGTCGGCGGGCCAGCCCTGGGCAAGCAGGGCGAGGATGAGGCCGCTCAACACGTCGCCCATGCCGGCGCTCGCCATGCCGGAATGGCCGGTAGTGTTGATGTACCAGCGTCCTTCCGGGGTGGCGATGAGGCTGCCGCAACCCTTGAGCACGACGCGGGCGCGGTAACGCCGCGCCAGTTCAAGCGCGGCGGCGCGGCGGTCGGACTGGATTTCGTCCGTGGGGACGGCAAGCAAACGCCCGGCTTCGGCGGGATGCGGGGTCAGGACGGTCGCCGCCCGCCGCGCCGCGAGCGCTTCCGCCAGCGCGGGATCGCGGCTGATGATGTTGAGCGCGTCGGCATCGAGCAACAAGGGGATATCGCGCCCGATCGCTTCTTGCAGCAGCTGTCTTACCCTGGTGCCGGTTCCCAGTCCCGGCCCGGCGGCGAGCGCGTCGAGCCGCGCGGGCAATTGTCCGGCCGGGCGCAGCATCAGTTCGGGATGGGCGGGATCGCACGCCGGCGCGCCGGGATCGAGAATCCCCGCGTAAACCCGGCCCGCGCCCAGCAGCAAGGCCGCCCGCGCCGCCAGTAAAGCCGCGCCGGTCATGCCGATATCGCCGCCGAGAACGCCGGCGTCGCCATACATGCCTTTATGCGCATTGCGCGGACGCGGGACGAGCCATGCGCTGAAAATCTCCGGGGCGACGCGCCAGCCAGCGGCGGCCACATGGGCGGAAGGGTCGATGCCGATGGGCTGGAGCGAGATTTCGCCGCAGTAATCGGGGCCGTCGCACGTCAGCAGGCCGGGTTTGAGGGCAATGAAGGTCGTCGTGTGGGTGGCGCGGAAACAGACGCCCGGCGCGCGGCCCGTATCGGCGTCGAGCCCGCTCGGCATGTCGACGGCCAGGCGCGGCGCGGAGAGGGTATTGAGGGCACCGATCCAGTCATGGTATTGACCGGCGATGGGACGTTGCAGGCCGATGCCGAAAAGCGCATCGACCGCCAGCGCCCACCCGCTTTCCGGCGCGGGGGGCAAATCGGCGCAGGTCTTGCCGCCAGCGTGGAGAAAGCTGGCGTGCGCGCGCGCGGCGTCCTCGGGCAGGCGGGCGGGATCGCCGGCAAAGGCGACGACGGCTTCGCGCCCGCGGCGGAGCAATTCGCGCGCCAGCACGAAACCATCGCCGCCGTTATTGCCCGGCCCGCAAGCGACAAGAACGGGGCCGGGGCGAGACTCGATCAGACAGGCGGCGTCCCGCGCGGCGGCGCGCCCGGCGCGCTCCATCAACGGAGGCTGCGCGCCGGGAAGGCACTGGCGTTCGATTTCGCGGATGTCGCGGACGGTGTGGACGGGCAAGACGGACAGGGAAGACATGGCGGACACATGGCGGCGGAGCGATACCGCCGATTCTACGCACCGGGCATGACAAAGAAAAAGGGCGCGGAAGGATTTTGTGGTATTTCTGCCGGAAGCCTGTTCCAGCAGATCAGCGGCGCTGCGCGCCGGATGGAACGCGCTGGATTGCCGCGTCGATGCGCTCCTCGCAATGACGAGTTCTTCCGATGGACTTCCCTCCCCCGCTTGGCGGGCGAGAGGGTGCCCGAAAGGCGGGAGAGGGTTTCCAACCATACGGAGCGAAGCGACGCTGTTTTCTTTGCGGTGGGGCGTGGACAGGCATCTCGTTCCTTCTTCCCCTTTTTATCCAGCGTCGCTTCGCTCCGTATGGAAGGAACTGGATTGCCACGTCGCTTCGCGCCTCGCAATGACGAGGTGGGGCGGCTTTCGTAATGACGAGGGTGGGAGAGGGTTTCCTTCCATACGGAGCGAATCGACGCTGATTTCTTGGCGATGGAGAATGAACAAGCGCTCCATTTCTTCCACCCTTCCCTCTTTAATCAGCGACGCTTCGCGCCGGATGGAACGAAGCCCTCTCCCGGCCTTCGGCCACCCTCTCGCCCGCCAAGCGGGGGAGGAGAATCCATCGGGAGAATTCGTCATTGCGAGGAACGTAGCGACGCGGCAATCCATGCACCGGTTCAACCTTCCGCGAGCCGGGGCGGCTTACAAGATCGTCCGGATAGTTTTGTCACGTTCGTAATGACAATAGCGGAAGGTATTGGGTTTTATACGAATAGACGTTGCAAGCGCAAATGGTCGAAGATAAACTTGTAAAGTTTTATTGAAAATACGCTCACAGGCCTTCAAAGGGGCAATACGGGAAATGCAATGACAATGAAGCAAACAATGACAATGCTGGCATCGTTCGGTCGTTCGGTCGTTCGGTCGTTCGGTCGTTCGGTCGTTCGGTCGTTCGGTCGTTCGGTCGTTCGGTCGTGCGGTCGTGCGGTCGATCGGTCTGTCCGGCGCTCGGTCGTTCG
>JAIRLA010000147.1 GCA_031259795.1 Azoarcus sp. | reverse complement strand
TTCCCTTTGTGTGATGGAACTCCCCTCCCCCGCTTGCGGGGGAGGGTGCCCGAAGGGCGGGAGAGGGCTGCGTACCAACCGGCGCGCAGCGCCGCTGATTAAAGAGGGGGGAGAGGAAGGAATGGGGCGCTTGTTCATTCTCCACCGCCAAGAAATCAGCGGCGCTGCGCGCCGGATGGTTGGCTCCCCCCTCTCCCCCCTGCGGGGGGCGAGGGGAATCCATTGGGAGAACTCGTCATTGTGAGGAGCGCGATCGACGTGGCGATCCAAGCCGTTCTATCCGGCGCGAGAGCGCCGCTGTTGCGGCGCGCCGGATTGCCTGGGAAGTCGTGGTCGGGGAAAGAGGATTTGAACCTCCGGCCCCTGCGTCCCGAACGCAGTGCTCTACCAGGCTGAGCTATTCCCCGAAAATGGCGGCGAGGCGAAGGTCTTGCCCGGGACGCCGGTCAAAAACCTCTTGCAACCGCAAAGTCTGTCAATTGTAGCAGGGCATCCTTGAAAATGGAAGGCGGAAGTTTCTGCACCGCCGTCACCGCGAGGGCGGCTTCGGCGCGGGCCTGGGCGCGGGTGGCCTCCAGCGCGCCGGTCGCCTCGATCGCCTCCAGCACGGCGGCGAAATCATCCAGGCCGCCGCTTTCGATGGCGCGGCGGACGCAGGCGGCCTGTCCGGAGGCGCCGTGCCGCATGATGTGGATCAGCGGCAAGGTCGGTTTTCCTTCGGCGAGGTCGTCGCCCAGATGCTTGCCGGTTTCGGCCTCGTCGGCGGAATAATCGAGCACGTCGTCGATGATCTGGAAGGCCGTGCCCAGATGCATGCCGAAATCGGCCAGCGCCTGTTCGATGGCCGCGTCCGCGCCCGCGAGGATGGCGCCGAGACGGGCGGCGGCCTCGAACAGCTTGGCCGTCTTGCAGCGGATGACCTGCAAATAGCCATCGACCGTGACGTCGGCGTCGTGGCAATTGAGCAATTGCAGCACTTCGCCCTCGGCGATGATATTGGTGGCTTCGGCCAGTACCCGCATCACGCGCATGTCGTCGACGCTCACCATCATCTGGAAGGCGCGGGAATAGAGGAAATCGCCCACCAGCACCGAAGCGGCGTTGCCGAACAGGGCATTGGCCGTTTTGTTGCCGCGGCGCAGTTCGGACTCGTCGACCACGTCGTCATGGAGCAGCGTGGAGGTGTGGATGAATTCGACGACCGCGGCCAGTTCGTGATGGTGGACGCCGCGATAGCCCAGCGCGTTGGCGGCGAACAACACCAGCGCGGGACGCAGCCGTTTGCCGCCGCTGTGGATGATGTATTCCGCCACTTGCCGGATCAGGACGACATCGGAATGAAGCCGCTCGCGGATGAGGACATCCACCGCGTCCATGTCGGCGGCGATCGGCGCGAATAATTGCAGTACGGGCAAGACGGCGGCTCTCGGTTTACGCAAACGCTGGATAGTAGGAGGGCGCGCGCGGCGGCGTCAACCGTGCGCAAGAGAGCCGCTCTCCGCCCTGTTCGCGCGCTCGCCCGCCCTGGCCGTTTCCCCGGGCAGGCGAAGGGCGGCAACGGAGGCCGCCGCCCTCCCCTCGCGCGAGTTCGCCCTGGCTTACCTGGTCTCCGAGGAAATCCGCAAGACGGCATTATCGAGCGCCGCCTTGGCGGCCTTGCCGTTGGCCCAGACGCCGGAGAGTTCCTCGTCGAGGATGAGGCGCGCTTTCTTGCTGCCCACCACGGGATGGGCAAAAGAGTTGCCCGTCGTCGACTTGTTGGTCAATTGGCCGACCGCGACCCGGATGTTTTCGAGATCGTCGCCGAGCAGGGCGCTTTCCGAGGCCAGGATGCCCGCCCGGTTCAGGGGCAGGTAGCCTGTTTCGCGCTGCCAGGCGATCTGATTGTCGGGTTGCAGCCAGAACTTGATGAACGCCGCCACGCCCTTGTATTCAGCGGCTTTCTTGCCCCCCGCCACCCACAACGACGCGCCGTCGGCCAGCGTATTCTGCGGCGCGCCGGAGAAATCATCGTAATATGGCAAGCGGGTCACGCCCACATCGATGCCATCCTGCTGGCGAAAATCGACCCAGCTATCGGACGGTGCCACGAGCAACGCGCATTCGCCGCTGGCGAAACGCAATTCGGCCTCGGCGCGATCCGGGAAGATGTGCAGCAACCGGGCGCGGTGCCAACTCGCCATCAGCGCGATGTGCTTGACCTGGAGCAGACTGTTGAACACGTACTGCTGCCGCTTGCCCTTGGTCGCGGCCACCGGGGCGTTGTGCCACGCCGACAGGTTTTCGACCATCACCCGTCCCGGCTCGACGACCGCATACGGGCAGGAAGAACCTTTCTCGGCCAGTCGCGCGAGCGCCTTTTGCAGATCGCCCCAAGTGGTGAAGCGAACGGTATCCGGATTGATCCCCGCCTGGCGCAAGGCATCGCGGTTGAAATAAAGCACCGGGGTATTCAGGCCGGCCGGCAGCGCCCGCAATTGCCCATTCGCGCCGACCGGCGTGCGCGTCATCATCGCGGGCGGACGCAAGGTTTGCAGGGCGACGCCCGCCTCCTTCATGACCGCCGAGAGCGGCTTGAAGCGCGGCTTGCCCGCGAGAAAGGCTTCTTCATTGTCGCCATCGAGAATAAGCATGTGCGGGATGTCCCCCGTGCGCCAGTCGCGCTCGACGAATACCACTTGGTGACTCTTGCTCTGGGCGTTGAAGCGCTCGACAAGATTTTGCAGAGCCTTGGCCCGCGTCCGCGGCAGATAGTGAAGAATCTCGATTTGCCGAACCTGCGCGGGCTGGGCCGGAGCCGCCGCCTTGGCCTTGGCCTTCGGCGCGGCGCCGGCCGGCATGGACAACGCGGCCAGCACGGCGACGCCAACCACGGCGCGGAAGATACCGCGCCACCCGATTTCACGAATAGTCATGGTCATGATGATTTTCCAAAAAGAGAGTCCGATCGAAGAATAACAGGAGAAATCCGGCGAGATGAAAAAACCCCGGAAGCAAAATTATAATCAGCGGCGCTGCGCGCCGGATGGAATGCACTGGATTGCCACGTCGCTGCGCTCCTCGCAATGACGAGGTTGGGGCAGCTTTCGCAATGACGAGTTCTTCCGATGAAATCTCCCCCATCCGATGGATTCCTTCCCTCCCCCGCTTGCGGGGGAGGGTGGCCGAAGGCCGGGAGAGGGTTTCCTTCCATGCGGAGCGAAGCGCCGCTGATTTCTTTGCGGTGGGGCGTGGACAGGCGTTCCCTTCATTCACCCCCTTTTTATTCAGCGGCGCTGCGCGCCGGATGGTTGGCTCCCCCCTCTCCCGGCCTTCGGCCACCCTCTCCCCCCTGCGGGGGGCGAGGGGAATCCATCGGGAGAACTCGTCATTGCAAAAGCCCCCTAACGCCCCGTATGCCGCAAGAATCCACGAGGATAGGCGCTCGGGTCGAACTCTTGCAGGCGTTCTTCCGTCTCGTCCATGTCGCCCTGCCAATCGTCCTCGTCATGGATCACCGTCGGCTTGACCAGCACCACCATCTCGCGTTTTTTCATGAC
>JAIRLA010000113.1 GCA_031259795.1 Azoarcus sp. | reverse complement strand
CCGCCGGTGTGCGGCAGCAAGGTTTCCAGCAGGCGGCGCGCGCGCGCCTGGTGATCTTCGCGCTGCGATTCGATCAGGGTGATGGCCTTGGCGAGCGGGCGGCGCTGCCCGGCCAGCACCCCTTTTGCCAGGGTCTGGTCGGCGGCCAGTGGCGCGAACGGGCTATCCGTGGCGCGCCCGGGGCTGGTCTGTATGTTCATTCAGTATGGTGGTGTACTGCGGGTTCGGCTGGACGGTCGGACGTTTTTTCCGCGTGGCGGGCTTTTTGGTTTTCCCGACGGCCCGGATGTTTTTCTCGCGCGTCCCGCTCCTTTCGCGCGTTTCGCTTCTTTCACGCGTCTCGCTTCTTTCGCGCGCCCTGTTTTTCGTCTCCCTCACTTCCGCTTTTGCCGGTTCATCGACGCATTCCAGCAAGAGGACGACCGCCGCGGCGAAGATCGGCAAATGGCCCAGGATTTCATGCAGGCCGTGAATGATGGCGGTGGTCGTGAAGGCCGCGGCGAGCGCCGCCAGCACGATGCGGCAGGCGATGCCCAGCGCCAGCATGCTGCCCAGCACCAGTTCGGCGATCCCGATGAAATAGACGAAATGCAGGTTGCTCACCTGCTCCAGTCCGAGGGCGGGAAAGAAATTGTAGAAGGGATACATCTCGACGAAGACGAGTCCCAGCCCGGGATTGATCAGTTTTTCCGTGAGGGCGAGCACGACCAGTTGCAGGCCGATGCCGATGCGCAGGATGCGGACGGAGAGTTTCCAGCGCTGTTCCGCCTTGTCCGCGGACAAGGCCCATTGATCCGCCCTGCTGATGACCGGCCCGTTCAATATCATGAAGATGCCGATGGCCCCGAATTCAAATACGTAATTGACCGATAAGGGCGTGAAGATGAACAGGACGACCCCCGTCGTGAACAGGACGGCGACCCCCGCCAGCGCCATGCTGAAGGACGAACAGACAACAATGACGGCTTGCAGGAAAACGCCGACCGGCAACAGGGAAACCGGCAGGATCAAGTTGGGGGCGAGAAAGCCGCCCTGGAGCAGGATCATGACGAGGAAAGTGTCGATCAGGGCCATGAAATAGATCAGGTACAGCCTGTGGTCGACCGGGGGAATACGGGAAACCAGCTTTTCCGTGATGGAGAGAACGCCGCTGTAGCGGGTCAGCAATATCGCGGCCAGCACACAGGCGAGTACGCCCGCGCTCAACCATATGCTGGTCGCGTCCAGCGGCAAGGAGACATCCTTCATTTCCTCCGGTTTGACGAACCATTGCACGTGGGCTTGCGCCGCCAGGGGGAAAAGCGCCAATAAAGGCGGTAGAGTCAGTTTATATTTCATTTGGATGCGGCCTCCGTTCCGAGTACGTTCAAAAACGATAACAACTGTTCTCTCTGATGCGGAAACAATGCCGCCGGACGGATATCCACATGCCGCAACGGCAAGGTGGCCGGGTTCTGATAATGTTCGATGACGGCTTCGAGATTCTTGAAACGGCCGTCGTGCATGAAGGCGGGCGCGTGGCGGAGATTGCGCAGTGAAGGCACTTTATAGGCTCCGGTCGTTTCCGCTTCGTCTTTTTTGATGTACAGCAATTTGGGACAATTTTCCGGCTCGCTCCATTTCAGGCAGTTGAATTCACTGTCCAAGAGGATTTCGATGCCGCGCCGGCGGTCATGCTCCGGCTGTCCGGGCGTGTCCGTGGCAACGACGAAAAACCCCGAATTGGAAAACATCGGGCCGTTGTGGCAATTGACGCATCCGACCTGCGCATCGAGGAACAGCTTCAGGCCGGCCGCTTCCTTTTCGCTGAGAATGGCGGCGGCGGCGGCGGAATCCCCGGCGGCAATCGCGTCGACGTAAAGGTCGAAACGGGAGACGCCCGGCAACAGCCGCCCGGCCTCGAAAGCGGCGATGCTTTTCCCCAGGATGACGAAAAGTTTGTCGATGCCTTCCCGTTGCGCGGCGGAAAGCCTCCGCCAGTTTTCTTCCGCCGCCAGCGGCGAGGCATGCACGGGCGCGCCGGGCAAGTCGATCCGCAGGCAATCCCGCAGCAATGCGGGAAAACTTTCGCTGTAGCGCGCGCACAGATGCCGGACCGCCTGCAAACGGCTCGACGCATGTTCCGCCGGGTTTTCGATGACGGCAAGCGCCTGGCTCCAGAGCGAATCCGCGCGCCCGTCCCAGAAAAACCAGTCCTGCAAGGCGACCCCCAGCAGGCCCGGCGCGCGGTGCCGCGCCTCGGGATCGAGCCTGAACGTCATGAATTCCGTATCCTGATAGCCGTTTTCGGGGCGATGGCAAGTCGAGCACGCCACCTGGCCGGAGCCGCTCATGCCGGGATCGTGGAACAGGAGCCTGCCCAGTTCAATGGCATCGTCCCGCCGGAGCAGTTCGTTGGAACGGTTCTTGTCGGCGATGCCCTCGACGGAAAGGCGCAGTCCCCGCATACTGCGCATGTCGTCCTCCGACCATCCCCCGTGAATATCATCCGCGGCGTGGACGTGGTGAAAGACCACGAACAGGGCGGAAAGCAGGAGCAGTCCGAAGAAACTCGCCAGAGTCCGGGACATGGCTCAGAACTGTACCGTGAGTTCCTGGCGAAGCAGCGGCTTGCCGTCGCGCAGGATTTCAATGACCCACCGTCCGGGCATGTTGAAGCTCAAGCCCTTGATCCGGTAGCGTCCCCCGCTTTCTTCGCTGATCCGGGGCGCGGTGGGCAAGCCGTGCGCATGCTCGGGCATCCTCCCCCGGATTTGCAGGCGCAAGCCCGGCAGCCCGGCGCCGTCCGCGTCCGTGACCAGCAGCAGGCATTCGTAAAACTGGTTGACGAGTACGGGCGCCGGCAGCCCATCGAGCCTGGCGACGGCTTCCGCCGCGACGGCGCGCGCCGCGCCCAAAAACGCGCAACACGCGAGCAGCGCGGCAATCATCCTGGACGAGATACGATGCGACATGCCCCGGCCCCTCAAATGTTCCGGCATTCCATGGAGAGTCCGCTCATACGGATTGCAAGCAACATACGACGGGCTGCAATCGAAGCGGAAACGAAACGCGAAGCCGCGGGCGGTACGGAAACACGGCAAGAGCAGGCAACGCGGCGACCGTCCCGATGGCGAAACCGCGTCATGCGTTGACCTTGCGGATTTCTTCCAGCACCCTGCGGGCCGAATCCTCGATGCGCGTCCCCGGCCCGAAGATGGCCTTCGCACCGGCAGCATACAGGAAATCGTAATCCTGCGCCGGAATCACCCCGCCCGCGAAAACGATGATGTCATCGGCGCCCTCGGCTTTCAGCGCCTGCACCAGCGCGGGCAGGAGGGTCTTGTGTCCGGCGGCGAGCGAGGAGACGCCCACGGCGTGCACGTCGTTTTCCACCGCGTGGCGCGCC
>JAIRLA010000001.1 GCA_031259795.1 Azoarcus sp. | reverse complement strand
CGCACCACCATGGTGGCCTGCGTCATCCAGGAAGGCAGCGCCTACTGGGCGCACGCTGGCGACTCGCGCCTGTACCTGCTGCGCGACGGGCGCATCCATCTCCAGACCCGCGATCACTCACGGGTACAGTTGATGATGGATCAGGGGCTGCTCGACGTGCACAGCGCCGCCACCCATCCAGACCGCAACCGCGTGTATTCCTGCCTCGGCGGCACGCATCTGCCGCAGATCGAGTTCTCGCACCGCACCCCGCTGAAAGTGGGCGACATCATCGCGCTGTGCACCGACGGCGTCTGGGGGCCGATGGGCGGCGAAGGCATCCTGCGCGGCCTGACGACGGGCGGCAACCCGGCGATTACTGTTCCCCGCCTGCTCTCGGAGGCCGAAAGCGCCGCCGGCGCGAGCTGCGACAACCTGTCGATGATCGCCCTGGACTGGCACGAAGACAGCGGCGACATCATCCCCGACGCGGTGTCGACGCAAACCATGGCGCTCAGCGATTTCACCACCCGCATGGATTCCTTCCAGGACATGCGCCCGCCGGCCAGCGACATGGATCTTTCCGATGACGAAATCGAAACCGCCATCCAGGAAATCAACGCGGCCATCCAGAAATACAGCAAATAACCAGAAACCAGACTTTCAGACAAACTTCCCGCGCCATCGGAGCCGAAACACATGCCTCTTCCGGAAAACTTCGCCCGTTCCGGCCATCGCGCCCCCGGCGAACTGCGTCCCGTCCGTTTCACCCGCGGCTATGCCCGCCATGCCGAAGGCTCGGCGCTGGTTGAATTCGGCGATACCCGGGTACTCGCCACCGCCAGCGTCGAAGAAAGCGTGCCCGCGTTTCTCAAGGGCCGCGGACAAGGCTGGCTCACCGCCGAATACGGCATGCTGCCGCGCGCCACCCACACCCGCGGCGCGCGCGAAGCCGCCAGGGGCAAGCAGAGCGGACGCACGCAGGAAATCCAGCGCCTGATCGGACGCAGCCTGCGCGCCGTGGTCGATCTCGCCGCGCTTGGCGAACGCCAGATCATCGTCGATTGCGACGTGCTCCAGGCCGACGGCGGCACCCGCACCGCCGCCATCACCGCCGCCTGCGTCGCGGTACATGACGCGCTCACCCGGCTGGTGCATACCGGCAAACTTGCCGTCCACCCCATGCGCGAACTGGTCGCGGCGGTCTCGGCCGGCATCTGCCGGGGCGTGCCGGTGCTCGACCTCGACTACGCCGAAGACTCTTCCTGCGACACCGACATGAATATCGTCATGACCGCTTCCGGCGGTCTCGTCGAAGTACAAGGCACCGCCGAGGGCGCGCCGTTCTCGCGCGCCGAACTCGGCGTCCTGCTCGACCTGGGCGCGGAGGGCATCGCCCGCCTCATCGCCCGCCAGCGCGGCGTGCTCGCCGAAGAGCGCCCATGAGCAAGAAACTGGTGCTGGCGAGCAACAACGCCAAGAAAATCGCTGAAATGCAGGTCCTGCTCGCGCAACTGGAGCTGGAAATCATCCCGCAGGCCCGGCTTGGCGTCGACGAGGCCGAAGAGCCGCACAACACCTTCATCGAAAACGCGCTCGCCAAGGCGCGCCACGCCGCCGCCGTCACCGGCCTGCCCGCCATCGCCGACGATTCCGGCCTGTGCGTCGCCGCGCTTGGCGGCGCGCCGGGCGTGCGTTCGGCGCGTTTCGCCGGCGACCCCCAGTCCGACGAGCGCAATAACCAGCATCTTCTCGAAAAACTGGCGGACGTTCCCGAAAACAGGCGCAACGCCTGGTACTACTGCTGCCTGGTGCTCGTCCGCAATGTTGGCGATCCCTGTCCCATGATCGCCGACGGCCGCTGGCATGGCCGCATCCTCACCGCGGCGCGCGGCGGCGGCGGCTTTGGCTACGACCCTCTTTTCTGGCTGCCGTCGCTGGCGCAAAGCGCCGCCGAACTCAGCCCCGAGCGCAAGAACCGCCTCAGCCATCGCGGCACCGCGATGCGTCAATTGCTCGCTTGCCTGGACAACCACCCGCTGTGACGGACCGGCCCCCGGCCTTCACGCTCCACGCCCCCCGCCCATGAAACGCTCCCGCGGAACCACGCCTTCCGCGCCGCCATCAATCGCAAACAGATTCTCATGCGCACGGATCGGTGTTCGCGTCCGTTTCCGGAGTTTCCCCTTCCTGTTCCTCGGTGAAAGTGAACGTCCACGTGCGGGAGATGTCGAGCGCGTCGGCGTCGCGGCGGATTTCGGGGGGAAAGGGATCGTAGGGCGCGGCTTGGCGGGCGATGTTGATCGCGGCCTCGTCGAGTATCTTGTGGCCGGAGCTGTGGCTGATCCGGGCTTTTTCAAAAGAGCCGTCGGCAAGGATGGAAACGGTGATGACGAGCTTGCCGTATATCTTGCCGCGCGCCGCCTCGGGGTAGTGGCGCAGGGAACTGCACGCGATCTTGCGCCGGAAAGACGCCAGGTATTTGATGAAACGCGGCTCGGTGACTTCGCCGCCAATGTGCTTGCGGCGCAGGCGCTGCTCGTATTCCCGCATGCGGCGCTCGACTTCGGCCTGAAGCTCGCGCATCCTGGCCTCTTCCGCCATGGCGGCGGCCTTGTCCGCGCCCGGCGGGGGCGCGGCGGCGGCTGGCGCGCACGCGGCAAACAGGAAGAGCAAAAATGCGGCAGCCGGTCTGGAAAATAAGGATTTCATGACTTGTCCCGACAATCCGGTTTTCCCCGTAAAACTGAAAACCCGCTGAATCGAATCCGTGATCAAACTGAATAAAACTACAACAGGAACAGCGTTGCCAATCCGAGAAAAATAAAAAACCCGCCCGAGTCGGTCAGCGCCGTAATCATGACCGAACCGCCGATCGCCGGATCGGCGCCGAGCCGTTGGCGCATGATCGGAATCAAGACCCCCGCACAGGCGGCGAGCAACAGATTGAGCGTCATCGCCGCCGTCATCACCAGGCCGAGCGAGACGCTGCCATAAAGCTGCCAGGCGAGCGCGCCGAGAATGCCGCCCCAGATGACGCCATTGCACAGCGCGACGCCGAGTTCCTTTTTCAGCAGGCGCTTCATCGCGCTCTCTTCGACTTGCCCGACGGCGATGGCCCTGACGATCATGGTGATGGTCTGATTGCCGGAATTGCCGCCGATGCCGGCGACGATGGGCATCAAGGCGGCCAGCGCCACCAGCTTTTCGATCGACCCCTCGAAAGCGCCGATGACCCGCGAAGCGACGAATGCCGTAATCAGGTTGATCGCCAGCCAGGCCCAACGGTTTTTCACCGAATCCCACACCGAGGCGAAAACGTCTTCTTCCTCGCGCAGACCGGCGTGGCTGAGAATTTCGGCTTCGGACTCTTCGCGGATGAAATCGACCACGTCGCCCACGGTGAGGCGGCCAATGACTTTGTTGCCGCGATCCACCACCGGCGCGGAGACGAGATCGTAACGCTCGAACGCCTGCGTCGCGTCGCCCGCGTCATCGTCGGGCGAAAAACTGATTTTCGGTTCCCGGCGCATGACTTCGGAAACCTGTTTTTCCGGATCGCTGATGAGCAGCGTCTCCAGCGTGAGGATGCCCATCAGGTGCTCCTCGCGGTCGATGACGAAAAGCTTGTCGGTGTGATCGGGCAATTCATCGAAGCGGCGCAGGTAGCGCAGCACCACTTCGAGCGTGACATCCTCGCGCACCGTCACGAGGTCGAAATCCATCAACGCCCCGACCGAATCTTCGGGGTAGGACATCGCCGCGCGCAGTTGTTCGCGCTCGTCGCTGGAGAGCGACTTGAAAACATCCTGGATGACTTCCGGCGGCAGATCGGGGGCGAGGTCGGCGAGTTCGTCGGCGTCCAGCGTTTCGGCGGCCGCCTTCAGCTCGTGCGGCGCCATCGTCTCGATCAGGGATTCGCGGACGGCGTCGGAGACTTCGAGCAGGATTTCGCCGTCGCGCTCGGCCTTGACCAGATCCCAGACATAGCGCCGCTCTTCCAGCGGCAGGGCTTCGAGGATGTAGGCGATGTCCGCCGGGTGGAGCGCGTCGAGCCGCGCGCGCAACTCGCCCGCGCGCTCCGGCGCAAGCAGGACGAGGGCGGGGAAAAACTCGCCGCCGCCGTCCCTGTCGCCGTTTTCCTCGTCCTCGGCGGATCGCGCGCCCGCGAGCAACTCCTGCACTTCGCGCAGGTGTTGCTGGAGTTCATCGGGGTGCATGCCCCCGGCCTCGCTGGGCTGGAGCTGCTCTCCGGAGCGGGAAGCCTCTTCCGGAATCATGGCGCGGCAAGTGGTGAATGATGAATGGCGGGAAGCGGCTGCGAGCCGCCGGACGTTTCCGCGCGAGGCGAAGCCCGGATTCTACTTCTTGCCGCACCGCGGTGAAATAGCCGAGGCGCCGTCATGGGGCAAACCACTCGGTTTCCGGTGAAGCCAGGCTCCCCGGCGATCCTGCCCTTGGTGTTGACGTCCGCCGCGCCGATACCGGGATCGGCGGTGATGCGCCCGGGCGCGGGCTATGCTTTTTAGGATCCATTCCAATAGGCCCGCCTTGAACCGCCGCATGGATTGCCGCGTCGATTCGCTACTCCCGCCTCGTCATTGCGAGAGCACCCCCAACCTCGTCATTGCGAAAGCACCCCCAACCTCGTCATTGCGAAAGTCCCCGCACCTCGTCATTACGAGAGCCCCCCCACCTCGTCATTGCGAGGAGCGAAGCGACGTGGCAATCCAGTTCGTTCCATGCGGAGCGTAGCGACGCTGTTTTCTTTGCGGTTGAAAGTGGACAAGCGTCCCCTGCTTTCCTCCCCCTTTTTCTCCCGCGGCGCTGCGCGCCGGTTGGATGGAACTGGATTGCCGCGTCGCTTCGCTCCTCGCAATGACGAGGGGGGAAGCTTTCGCAGTGATAAGGGGAGCGGCTTTTG
>JAIRLA010000236.1 GCA_031259795.1 Azoarcus sp. | reverse complement strand
GACCGCGAGCCGGATCAACTCACGATGCTCGTCGACGTTGACGGTCGGAGACTCCCCTGTGGTGCCGACGACGACAATGGCGTCGGTGCCCTCGCCGATGTGCCAGTCGATCAGCCTGCGCAGCCGGGGAAAATCCAGGCCGCCAGCGGAAAGCATCGGGGTAACGATGGCAACAATCGAACCGGTAATCATGGCGGCGCGCCCATGGACAAAAAAGCCATTCTACCTGATGCTTCAAACGAAGATCGTCATTTGAGACTCAACCTGCCGTTGGCGCGGATGAACTTCCGCAAGATGCCGCGCGTGCGCTTGCTCCGGATCGCGTCCTCAATCACAGCCGCTTGCCGTCCCCTCCCCCGCAAGCCATATGTATCTACACGCTCCGAAATAGCTGGTGATGAAAACGGCGGCGCTCTCGCGCCGGATGAAACGAACTGGATTGCCACGTCGCTTCGCTCCTCGCAATGACGAGGGGGGGGCTCTCGCAATGACGAGGCGGGGGCGATTTCGCAATGACGAAGGGCGCGCCCGGGCGGCGCGCGTTTATCGCTTTGGTCGCAAGCCCGTGGCAAATAATAGTTGACCGTTTTACACGGATACGTATAGTCGACCAAATCGTTCGGATATATCCGGATACGGTGCCACTACAAGAACGAGGGGAGAACCAATGAGGTTGACGACCAAGGGACGTTTCGCGGTGACGGCGATGATCGATCTGGCTTCGCGCCAGGATGATGGCCCGGTGACGCTGACAGGTATTTCTGAACGGCAGAATATTTCCCTTTCCTATCTGGAGCAGCTTTTCGGCCGCTTGCGCCGCTACAGTCTCGTGACCAGTGTGCGCGGGCCGGGCGGCGGTTATCGGTTGGCGCGCGGCATGGAAACGATCACCGTGACCGACATCGTGCTCGCGGTCGATGAGCCGCTGGATGCGACCCGTTGCGGGGGGCGGGCCAACTGTAAAAACGCCGCGCAATGCATGACCCATGATCTGTGGGCCAATCTCAACAAACGCATGCTCGATTATCTCGATTCGGTGACGCTGGAATCGCTGGTCGGAGGCCCTTCCCGCGCCATGCCGCCCGCTTCCTGTGTGTTCAGCCAAGTCGTGCACCCGCCGGCGGCGCATGGCGAAGCGCAATCCGCCTGATACAGCTTTGCAATTAAAACGATAACCGCGCCGCCCGGCCTTGCCGTACTATTTGTCCCGCCCACGGTCCAGCGTCTCGTTCCCGTCTTGCCCGCCAACCCGTATGAAATATTCCGTACGCAAATGATCGCCATGTCCGCGCCCGCCGCCGTTTATCTCGACTGGAATGCGACCGCGCCGCTCGATCCCGCTGTGCGCGAGGCCATGCTGCCGTGGCTCGGCGAGAATTTCGGCAACGCATCGAGCCTGCACGCGCACGGACGGCGGGCGCGGACGGCCATCGAGGCGGCGCGCGAACAGGTGGCGGCGGCGGCGGGGGCGCAGCCTGGCGAGGTGATTTTCACGAGCGGCGGTTCGGAAGCCAATAATCTGTTCATCAAGGGGGCGGCGGCGGCGCGCGCGCCGGGCGTGCTCGCGGTGAGCGCGATCGAGCATCCCTGCGTGCTGGAACCGGCGCGCCAGCTCGCCCGGCAGGGCTGGACGCTGCGCGAGATCGCCGTGACCGCCGCGGGCAAGGTCGATCCGGCGGGCGACGACTGGCGGGAAACGCTGGCGCTGCGGCCCGCCTTCGTTTCGGTGATGGCCGCCAATAACGAGACCGGCGTCGTACAGGATGTCGCCGCGCTGGCCGCCGAAGCGCGGGCGGCGGGGGCGTGGTTCCACTGCGACGCGGCGCAGGCGCTGGGCAGGCTGGCGCTGGATTTCCGGGCCGCGGGCATGGCGGCGATGACGCTGTCGGCGCACAAGATCGGCGGCCCCGCCGGGGCGGGCGCGCTGCTGCTGGACAGGCGCGTGGATCTGGCGCCGCTGATCGCGGGGGGCGGACAGGAGCGGGGGTTGCGCTCCGGGACGGAAAACGTCGCCGCGCTCGTCGGCTTTGGCGTGGCCGCCGAGCGGGCGGCGGCGCGGCGGGCGGAGGAAGCGGCGCGGTTGATGGCCTTGCGCGGCGAATGCGAGGCGCGGCTCGTGGCGGCGGGGGCGACGGTGTTTGCCCGCGAAGCGCCGCGGCTGCCCAATACGGTTTATTTCGCCTTTGCGGGCATCGACGGCGATACGCTCGCGGGCCGGCTCGACCAGGCCGGTTTTGCCTGCGGCAGCGGTTCGGCCTGCTCCAGCGCGCATCCGGGGGCTTCGCACGTGTTGCGGGCGATGGGCATCGAGCCCGCCCTGGCGCGCGGCGCGCTGCGGGTGAGCATGGGGCGCGACACGAACGCGGCGGCCATCGCGGCTTTTTGCACGGCGCTGGCGCGCGCCGTCGCCGCACTGAGAAACCTCGCCGCTGTATCCGGCATGGCGGCGATAACGTAAAACAACGATACTACGCGGCACTACAACGATACTGCGCGACACTCACAGAGAAACGACATGGCGAAACTTCCAATCTATCTCGACTATTCGGCGACCACGCCGGTCGACCCCCGCGTGACGCAGGCGATGATTCCCTGGCTCACCGAGCATTTCGGCAATCCCGCCAGCCGCTCGCACGCTTTCGGCTGGGAGGCGGAAGCGGCGGTGGAAAAGGCGCGCGAGGAGGTGGCGGCGCTGGTCGGGGCCGATCCGCGCGAGATCATCTGGACTTCCGGCGCCACCGAGTCGAACAACCTCGCCATCAAGGGCGCGGCGCATTTCCACAAGGACAAGGGCCGCCACATCATCACGGTCAAGACCGAGCACAAGGCCGTGCTCGATACCGTGCGCGAACTCGAACGCGAAGGCTTCACCGCAACGTATCTCGACGTGCGGGAAAACGGTCTCGTCGACCTCGAAACCTTCCGCGCCGCGCTCAGGCCGGACACCAGCGTGGTTTCGGTGATGCTGGTCAACAACGAGATCGGGGTGATCCAGCCGGTCGAGGCGATCGGCGCGATCTGCCGCGAAAAGGGCATCGTTTTCCACGTCGACGCGGCGCAGGCCACGGGCAAGGTGGCCATTGACCTGGCGAAGCTGCCCGTCGACCTGATGAGCTTTTCCGCGCACAAGACCTACGGCCCCAAGGGCATCGGCGCGCTTTACGTGCGCCGCAAGCCCCGCGCGCGCCTGGAAGCGCAGATGCACGGCGGCGGCCACGAACGCGGCCTGCGCTCGGGCACGCTGCCGACGCACCAGATCGTCGGCATGGGCGAGGCTTTCCGCCTGGCGCGCGAAGAGATGGCGGACGAACTGCCGCGCATCCGCGCCCTGCGCGACCAGTTGCTCGCCGGCATCTCGGCGATCGAGGCGACTTATGTCAACGGCGACATGGAAGAGCGGGTGGCGCACAATCTCAACATCTCCTTCGCTTATGTCGAAGGCGAATCGCTGATGATGGCGATCAAGGAGATCGCGGTTTCCTCGGGGTCGGCGTGCACCTCGGCGAGCCTGGAGCCGTCCTACGTGCTGCGCGCGCTCGGACGCGAGGACGAACTCGCCCACAGCTCGATCCGCTTCACGCTCGGGCGCTTCACCACCGCCGAGGAGATCGGCTACGCCGTTGATTTGCTGAAGACCCGGGTCGGCAAGCTGCGCGACATTTCGCCCCTGTGGGAAATGGTGCAGGCGGGCATCGATCCCGGCGCCGTGCGCTGGGCGGCCCATTGAAGAAGCGGGCTGGGCGGGCAATCCCGGAAGCAGGCGGTTTCCGTTGCGGCGGACGTGCCCACGAACAGATTCACGGCCATCACGGCACACACAGGAGAAAACGACATGGCCTATAGCGACAAGGTTCTGGATCACTACGAAAACCCCCGCAACGTCGGCTCGTTCGCCCAGGACGAAGAAGGCGTGGCGACCGGCATGGTCGGCGCGCCGGCCTGCGGCGACGTGATGAAACTCCAGATCAAGGTCGGCAAGGACGGCGTGATCGAGGACGCCCGTTTCAAGACTTACGGTTGCGGATCGGCGATCGCTTCCTCGTCGCTCGTCACCGAATGGGTCAAGGGCAAGACGCTCGACGAAGCGCTGACGATCAAGAACACGCAGATCGCCGAAGAATTGGCGCTGCCGCCGGTGAAAATCCACTGTTCCGTGCTCGCCGAGGATGCAATCCGCGCCGCCGTGGACGATTACAAGAAAAAACATGGAGGACAGTGAGATGAGCGTCACCCTGACCGAACGCGCCGCCAGGCATGTCGCCAATTTCATCGGCAAGCGCGGCAAGGGCATCGGCATCCGCCTGGGAGTGAAGACTTCCGGCTGCTCGGGCATGGCCTACAAGCTCGAATTCGTCGACGAAACCCTCGCCGACGACATCGTCTTCGACAGCCATGGCGTCAAGGTGGTGGTCGACCAGAAAAGCCTCGTTTACCTCGACGGCACCGAACTCGACTACGTGCGCGAGGGACTCAACGAAGGCTTCAGGTTCGACAATCCCAACGCCAAAAACCAGTGCGGTTGCGGCGAGAGTTTCAATGTCTGAGAAAGAGGGCAAATCTTCCGGGTATTCCCCGCCGCCGCCGTCATTGCCATGAGCGTGGATCTTTCGCTGGACTACTTCACCCTGTTTGGATTGCCGCGCCGCTTCGGCATCGACGAAGCCGCGCTCGACCGCGCCTGGCATGCCTTGCAGGCCGAAGTACACCCCGACCGCCACACCCTCCTGTCCAGCGGCGAGCGCGGCCGGATGATGCAGGAAGCATTGCGGGTCAACGAAGCCTTCGCCACCCTCAAGAAACCGCTCGCGCGCGCGCAATACCTGCTCGAACTCCTCGGCGTCGACGCGGGCATCGCCACCAATACCGCGATGGCGCCCGAATTCCTCATGGAACAGATGGAATGGCGCGAGGCCGTGGAAGAGGCGCGCCTTGCCAGCGACATCGACGCGCTGGAACAACTGGCCCTGCGCCTGCGCATGCGCGCGGGCGAAGTGACGGCGCGGCTGGAAGAACAACTCGACGGCGGGAACGATCCCGGCGCCGCCGCCGATACCGTGCGGCGGCTCATGTTCCTCGACAAACTGCGCCGCGAAACCGTCGACGCCCTGTCGGCGCTCGACGGCTGATCCGGGTTTGCGATCAATAACAAGGAAAACATGGCACTGTTGCAGATTGCCGAGCCTGGCATGTCCGCCGCGCCGCACGAGCGCCGGCTGGCGATAGGGATCGACCTGGGAACCACCCATTCGCTGGCGGCGACAGTGAAAAACAGCGTCGCCGTATGCCTCGCGGATGAAGAGGGGCGCGTGCTCGTGCCCTCGGTCGTGCATTACCGCGGCGATGGCGCCATCGAAGTCGGCCACGCCGCCGTGGCCGCGCAGCCCGTCGACCCCAGAAACACCATTGTCTCGGTCAAGCGCTTCATGGGGCGCGGCCTGGCCGACGTGGCGCATGTCGAAACCATGCCCTACGTCTTCGAGGAGACCCCCGGCATGCTGCGGCTGCGCACGGTGCAGGGCAGCAAAACCCCGGTGGAAATCTCCGCCGAAATCCTGCGCGTCCTGCGCGCGCGGGCCGAAGCGAACCTCGGCGGCGAACTCACCGGCGCGGTGATTACCGTACCGGCCTATTTCGACGATGCGCAGCGGCAGGCGACCAAGGACGCCGCGCGCCTGGCCGGCCTGCACGTACTGCGCCTCCTCAACGAACCGACGGCGGCGGCGGTCGCCTACGGGCTGGACAACGCCGCCGAAGGACTGTACGCGGTCTACGACCTCGGCGGCGGCACGTTCGACCTCTCCATCCTCAAACTCACGCGCGGCGTATTCGAGGTGCTGGCCACCAACGGCAACGCGGCGCTCGGCGGCGACGATTTCGATCAACGTCTTTACTGCTGGATACTCGACCGCGCCCGCATCGCCCCCCCCTCGGCCACGGACACCCGCCGCCTGCAAATGAAAGCGCGCGCGGTCAAGGAGCTGCTCACCGTGAGCGACGAAGCGCCATGCCAGCTTCGTCTCGATTCGGGCGAAAGCATCGACCTCGCGGTCAGCCGCGCGGCATTCTTCGAGATGACCCGGCCACTGGTGCAGAAAACGCTTGCGCCGGTGCGCCGGGCGCTGCGCGACGCCGGACTCGCGCCGCGGGACATCAAGGGCGTGGTCATGGTCGGCGGCTCGACGCGGATGCCGCACGTCCAGCGCGCCGTCGCCGAATTTTTCGGGCAGGAACCGCTCACCAATCTCGATCCCGACCGGGTCGTCGCCCTTGGCGCGGCAATGCAGGCCAACGCGCTGGCCGGCAACCGCAAGGCCGGCGACCACGACTGGCTGCTGCTCGACGTGATCCCACTCTCGCTCGGGCTGGAAACCATGGGCGGACTCTCCGAAAAAGTCATCCCGCGCAATTCCACCCTGCCCATCGCGCGCGCGCAAGAATTCACCACCTTCAAGGACGGCCAGACCGCGATGGCCTTCCACGTCGTGCAGGGCGAGCGGGAACTCGTGGCCGATTGCCGCTCGCTCGCCCGTTTCGAGCTGCGCGGCATCCCGCCCATGACGGCGGGCGCGGCGCGCATCCGCGTGACCTTCCAGGTCGATGCCGACGGACTGCTCTCGGTCGCGGCGCGCGAAGCCAGCACCGGCGTGGAAGCCAATATCCTGGTCAAGCCTTCCTACGGCCTGACCGACGACGAAATCGCCGGCATGCTCCGCGCCGGAATCGAGCGGGCGGGCGACGATCTGGCCGCGCGCGCCCTGCGCGAACAGCAAGTCGAAGCCGAACGCCTCCTCGAAGCCACCGCGCGGGCGCTCGATGCCGATGGCGGCCTGCTCGACGCCGAAGAACACGCCCGCATCGCCGCCGCCATGGACGAACTGCGCATACTCGTCGCCGGCGGCGAGACCGCGCGCATTGCCACGGGCATCATCGCGCTCGCCCGCGCCAGCGAAGACTTCGCCGCGCGCCGCATGAACCGTTCCATCCGCGCCGCGCTGGCGGGACACAAAATCGAAGAACTTTGACGAGCAACGCGCCCATGACCCGGATCATCGTCCTGCCCCACGCCGAACTGTGCCCGCAAGGCGCGGTCATCGAAGCCGAAGCGGGCAACACCCTGTGCGACGCGCTGCTTGCCGGCGGCATCGAAATCGAGCACGCCTGCGCGCAATCCCGCGCCTGCACCACCTGCCACGTCATCGTGCGCGAAGGTTTCGAGACACTGGAAGCGGCCTCCGACGACGAAGACGACCTGCTCGACCGCGCCTGGGGCCTCGCTCCGCAATCGCGCCTTTCCTGCCAGGTCACCGTGGGCGCCGCCCCGCTGACCGTGGAAATCCCGCGTTACACCATCAACCTCGCCCGGGAGGAGAAACACACATGAAATGGACGGATGTCACCGAAATCGCCATGCGGTTGGCCGGCCTTTACCCGGCGGTCGACCCCAGGCAAGTGAACTTTGTAGACCTGATGAACTGGGCCAAGGCATTGCCGGAATTCGACGACGACCCCAACCGCTGCGGCGAACGCATTCTTGAAGCGATCCAGCAAGCCTGGATCGACGAAGCGGACTGACAGCGCCGGCGGCCGGTCTCCATGGACTCGGGCCGGGGTCCTTGGGAGCCATTCCAACAGGCCCGCATGGATTGCCGCGTCGCTGCGCTCCTCGCAATGACGAGGGGGGCGGCTTTCGTAATGACGAGGTTGGGGGGGCTTTCGTAATGACGAGTTCTTCCGATGAACCTTCCCTCCCCCGTTTACGGGGGAGGGTGGCCGAAGGCCGGGAGAGGATTTCCAACCATACGGAGCGAAGCGACGCTGTTTTCTTTGCGGTGGAGAATGAACAAGCACTCCATTCCCCCCCCTCTTTAATCAGCGGCGCTTCGCGCCGGATGGTTGGAAGCCCTCTCCCGCCCTTCGGGCACCCTCCCCCGCAAGCGGGGGAGGGGAGGAATCCATCGCACGAAGGGAATTCATCGAAACGCGAAAGCCCTTCCCCTACCGCGTCATTGCGAAAGCCCCCCCACCTCGTCATTGCGAGGAGCGCAGCGACGTGGCAATCCAGTGCGTTTCATCCGGCGCGAAGCGCCGCTGTTTTGGAGGGTGCAGATGCCCGGAAACACCGGGCGGGCGGCGACGAAGAAACGCGGCGGAGGAACAACGAGGGCGGAGGGATTCGTTGCGCCTTCAGGCCGCGCCGCCGTCCATCGCCCGGTAAACGAACGCCATATCGACATGCTCGCGCACCGCGGCGGCGAGTTTGTCGTATTGCTCGTTCTTGTACGCGGCGAAGTCGAACGCCCGTCCGCCCGGGGGCGCGATGCCCTTGCGTTCGCACAGCAGGTCGAGCAGCGCCGCGCGGCATGACGCGGTATCGAAAAAACCGTGCAGATAGACGCCCGCGACATTGTCCACGACGCAGCCATCCGTCCGCCCGTCTTCCAGGGCAATGAAAAACGGCGCATCGTCTTCGCGCCGTGTCGCGCCCATGTGGATTTCGTAGCCTTCCACCGCCGCGCCGTCCAGGGCGCGCCATGCACCCCGCGCCCCGGCGATCCGCCCGGCGCGTCGGACTCTCGTCTTTTCGGCATGGAATTCGGTGCCGACCGGCAGCAAGCCCATGCCCGCGATCTCGCCGCCGCCCTCGACGCCGGCGGCATCCCGTATCCCGCGGCCCAGCATTTGATAGCCGCCGCAAATGCCGAGGACGAGGACGCCCCGCCGCGCCAGCCCCAGAATGGCCGCTTCGAGACCGCCGCGCCGCAGCCATTGCAAATCGGCGATGGTGTTCTTGGTGCCGGGGAGGATGAGCATGTCCGGCCCCCCCAAATCCGCGGCGTTGTCCACATAGCGCAGCCCCACGCCCGCCGTCGCCTCCAGCGCCATGAAATCGGTGAAGTTGGAGATCATCGGCAGGCGGATGACGGCGATGTCCAGCGCCGCCTTCCCCGTCCTGGCGGCGAAACGGCGGGAAAGACTGTCCTCATCCTCGATATCCACCGCCAGCATCGGCAGCACGCCGACGACCGGCTTGCCGCAGCGCGCCTCCAGCATGGCCAGCCCCGGACGCAGGATGTCCGGGTCGCCCCGGAATTTATTGACGATGCAGCCCTTGACGCGGGCGCGTTCGTCTTCTTCCAGCAACATGAGGGTGCCCGCCAGTTGCGCGAACACGCCGCCGCGGTCGATGTCGCCCACCAACAGCACCGGCGAATCCGTCCGCCGCGCCAATCCCATGTTGACGATGTCGTTCTCCTTGAGATTGATTTCCGCCGGACTGCCCGCGCCCTCGATCACGATGATGTCGTGGCGGGCGGCCAGCGCCGCGAAAGCGCGCAGGATTTCCGGCATCAGTTCGCGCCTGTAGCCGAAATAGGCGGCGGCGCTCATGTTGCCGCGCACCTCGCCATTCACGATCACCTGCGCGCCCATGTCGGTGACGGGCTTGAGGAGGACGGGATTCATCGCCACGCACGGCGCGATCCCCGCCGCCTCCGCCTGCGTCGCCTGCGCGCGCCCCATCTCCAGGCCCTCGGCGGTGATGAAGGAGTTGAGCGCCATGTTCTGCGACTTGAACGGCGCGACGCGGTAGCCGTCCTGCCGGAAGACCCGGCACAGTCCCGCCGTGAGCAGGCTTTTGCCGACGTTGGACATGGCGCCCTGGATCATGATCGTCCTAGCCATCGAGCGCTTCTCCGATGGCCCGCAGCAAGGCGGCGTTTTCCGGGCGCGTCCTGACGCCGACGCGGTAGAAAGAAGCGTCCAGCCCGGCGAAATTGGCGCAGGCGCGGATCAGGACGCCCCGGCGCAAGAGCGGCTCGAACAGCGGCACATCGCAACGCAGCAGCAAGAAACTGGCCTCGCCGGGAAAGACCTCGATGCCGAGCGCCCGCAGCGCCCCGCCCAGAAAGGCGCGCTCTTCCGCCAACAAGCGGCGGGATTCGTCCAGCCATGTTTCACACGAACGCGGACAGGACAACGCCGCGGCGCCCGCGATCTGCGCCAGGGTCGACACATTCCAGTACGGCGCGGCGGCGGCGAGCGCGGCGAGCAGGCCCGCGTCGGACGAGAGCAAATAGCCGAGCCGCAACCCCGCCAGCGCATACGTCTTGGTCAGGGCCTTCAGCACCACGAGACCCGGCGCGTCATCCAGCCACGCGACCGCCGACCCGGCGGAGGTGAACTCCAGAAAGCACTCATCCACCACCACGCGCGTACCGTTGCCGGCGGCGCGGCGGACGATGCGCTCCAGCAGCGCCGCCTCGACCAAGCCGCCGGTCGGGTTGTTCGGCTGGCAAATGAACAGCATCTCCAGACCGGGCAGGAGTTTTTCCTCGATGGCCGCGGTAAGCGCGAAGCCCTCTTCCCGCCGCAGGACATGCCGCTCCACCCGGCAACCGCACTGCCGCAAGGCGCGCTCATATTCCGAAAAAGACGGCGCGCAGACCAGCGCCGCGCGCGGCCTGACCGTGTGGCACAGGCGATGGATCAAATCGGTCGCGCCATTGCCGCACAGAATCCACTCCGGCGGCGCCCCCTCATAGCGGGCGAGCGCGGCGCGCAACGCGCGGCATCGCGGATCGGGATAGCGCGCGCAGGCATCGATCCCGGCCAGCAGCGCGGCCCGCACGAACTCCGGCAAACCGCGCGGATTCGTGCTCACCGAAAAATCCAGGCGCACACCGCCATGGGCATAAATATCGCCGCCATGCACATCCGCCAAGGAACAACCCTCCCGAAAACCCGCGCCCCGCGCCCGGACAAAACCCCGCCATTCTGCCTCCCGCCGCCGCCGCTGTGGGGAGACGGGAATCTTTTGTCGACGCCCCTTCCCGCCCTTGCGGGCATAGGTATCAACACACATCGAAATAGCGGCGCTGCGCGCCGGATGGAATGAACTGGATCGCCGCGTTGATTCGCTCCTCGCAATGACGAAGCAAGCGCAACCCGGATGCGGCAAGCGCACCAGCGCGTTCGTTGTTGAACAACTCCTTGATTCAACGGGGAACATCCCCCGTGGTGCTTGTTATATCGCCAGTATTTCTGATCAGATCGCCGG
>JAIRLA010000192.1 GCA_031259795.1 Azoarcus sp. | reverse complement strand
TCAGCCCTTTGCGGGCGTCGTAGGCGCGCCGGAATATGGTGAAGGAGGCGAGTCGCGCGGGGGCGATGCGCAAGCGCCGGGCGATGGCCGCGGGCAGGTCGGCGGGGGCGTGGTCGAGCAGCAGGCGCAGTTCGGTGAGGCGCAGCATCGGAAAGAATGGGGACGTCAGTGTGGGCGGCGGAGTGCGAGCGGGCGGCAAGGCGATCTTGCCGACTTGGCGGGCCGCGCCGTCGAGGCGCGGGCTGTTCCGCCAGGGGCCGCTGATTCTAGCATGACTTCCGGATGCGGACGTCCCGTGGGGATGGCCCGGGGTTGCGTGGTGATCGTCGATTCCTCGGGCGTCCGGACGCCCTCGCTCGTCACGCTCAGGCGAAATGTCCTAAAATCGCGCAGCCGCACGCTTTGCCCCATTTTCAGATAAACCGGCGGAACCAGACGCTTATATGTATAAAATATAAAATCTCCGGAGTTTCTGGAAACGATCCCTGACGAAAAGGAAATCCATGATGAAAGCGTTGCAGGACGTGTGCGGGCCGGACGGCATTTGTTACGGCTGCGGGCCGGCCAATCCCGATGGTATCCGCATCAAAAGTTATTGGGCCGAAGACGGCGCGCACGTCGTCGCCGTAGTGGAGCCGGAGCGCAAATACACGAGCTGGCCGGGGCTGGTCTACGGAGGATTCCTGGCGATGCTGGTGGATTGCCATTCCAACTGGACGGCCATGGCGCACCATTACCGCGCCGAAGGGCGCGAAGCGGGCAGCCTGCCCAAAATCAACTGTGTCACCGGGCAACTGGGCATCCGGTACCTGAAACCCACGCCAATGGGGGTCGCGCTCCATCTCTGCGCATGGGTGGAAGGCGAAACCGGGCGCAAGACGCGCGTGATCTGCGAAATTCGCGCCAATGACGAACTCACCGCCGTAGGCGATTCCATTTTTTTCCGCGTCGACACCGGCGCGCTGGCCGAACAAGCGCACAAAGCCACCCCCGGAGAAGGGCACAGAGCCTGATGGCGGGCCGCATCGACGATCGAACCGCCCCCCCTGCCCCTCCAGACCCGGAAAACGTTCCACGCCCCCCAGCCCCCGGCATGTCTCCCCACAAAATTCTCGACGCCCCCGAACATGGCGTACTCGACGCCTGCGCATCCAAATTGCGCGCGCGCGGCCATGAAGCCGGCGCGGCGCAACGAGCGGCGGCCATGCGCCTGCAACGGCTCTACACCGAACTGCTCGCCTTCAAGGCCGCCCGCCGCAACAAACTGCGCAAAATGCTCATCCACCCATCCGAACCCAAAAGCCTCTACCTCTGGGGCGGCGTCGGACGCGGCAAGAGCTTCCTGATGGACTGCTTTTTCGACTCGGTACCCTACCGGAGAAAGCGCCGCGTCCACTTCCACGCCTTCATGCAAGAAATACAGAACGACCTGCGCCGCCTCAACCACCTGCCCGATCCCCTGCAAAAAATCGCCGAACGCATCGCCGCGCAAACCCGCCTGCTCTGCTTCGACGAATTCCACGTCTCCGACATCGCCGACGCCATGATCCTTGGCCGCCTGCTCGAAGCCCTGTTCGCGCGCGGCGTGATCCTCGTGATGACCTCCAACTACCCGCCCGGCGGCCTCTACCCGGACGGCCTGATGCGGATCAACTTCCTGCCCACGATCAAACTCATCGAAGCGCGTTTCGACGTACTCGAAGTCGACGACGGCATCGACTACCGCCTGCGCACGCTGGAGCAAATCGAATCGTGGCTGACACCGGCGGACGCCAGCGCCGACGCGCGGCTGGCGGACGACTTCCAGCGCCTGGCGGGAAGCGCGCCGCAAGCGGGAGAAATCGAAATCCTGGAACGCCGCCTGCCCGTGCGCGCGCGCGCCGCGGGCGTAGTGTGGTTCGAATTCGACGCGCTCTGCCGCACGGCGCGCTCGCAGAACGACTACCTCGAAATCGCCCGCGCCCACCACACCTTGCTGCTGTCGGGAATTCCGCTCATGCACGCCGGCGAAGCGGCGGAAGCGCGGCGGCTGACCTGGCTCATCGACGTACTCTACGACTTTCGCGTCAAGCTCATCGCCAGCGCGGCGGGCGAAGCGCCCGCACTCTACACCGAAGGCATGCACGCCAATGAATTCGCGCGCACCGCAAGCCGCCTGACGGAGATGCGCACGCGCGCATACCTGGCCGAACCGCACCGGCAAGAAGAACCCGCGGAGACCGCAACGACGACATGTTTCAATCCACGCTCGTGACCGGGCGGCAACGCGCGGAAGAGGTCACGCCCCTCCCGCGCTCAACTATCCCCCTGAAGGGGAGGTTTCCAACCGGAGTCAGTATTTGATGAACGACTCGCACTAATTCATCACCCTTCCCCCCGGCGCCTCCCGAACCCGCCCCCTGCAACTGGAATACCTCCGGATCGAACCGGAAAAAGCCGCGCCGGACGGGCCGGTCATGGTTTTCCTGCACGAAGGGCTGGGCTGCATCAAACTATGGCGCGGCTTCCCCGCGGCCCTGTGCGAACGCCTGCAATGGCGCGGCCTCATCTACTCGCGCTTTGCCTACGGCGCATCCACCCCGAGGCCGCACGGCGAACCCTTCCCCGCCGACTACCTCGAACGCGAAGCCCGCGCCGTCCTGCCCGCGCTGCTCGAAGCGCTCGGCATCGAACGGCCATGGCTGCTCGGACACAGCGACGGCGGCAGCATCGCCCTGATCGCGGCGGCAAGCAAAACCGCGAACGCAGGGGAAAACGCGGCCGCCGCACCGCCGCGCTACGCCGGCATCATCACCATCGCGCCGCACTATTGCGTCGAAGAAATCTGCCTGGCCGGCATCGCGCGAGCGCGCGCCGCCTACGAACAAGGCGAATTGCGCCGACAACTGGCGAAATACCACCTCGACGTCGACTCCGCCTTCTACGGCTGGTGCAATACCTGGCTCGACCCGGAAAGGCGCGGCTGGAACATCGCCCCCCTCCTGCCCGCCATCCCCTGCCCCATCCTCGCCATACAGGGAAAACAGGACGAATACGCCACCCTCGACCAAATCGAAGCCATCAAGCGCCACGCCCCGCACGCCGAACTGCTGGCAATCGACAATTGCGGCCACTCCCCCCACCTCGCGCACACCGCCGCCGTCATCGACAGCATCGCCGCCTTTATCGAGAGCGGAAAGTAAGCGCAACAGCGGCGCTCACGCGCCGGATGGAACGAACTGGATTACCGCGTCGCTGCGCTCCGCATGGGTGGAACTGGATTGCCACGTCGCTGCGCTCCTCGCAATGACGAAGTGGGGGCGTTATTGGCAAAGTGGGGGCGTTATTGCGAACCCCCTCGCCCCTCGTCATTGGGTTTGTCCCCGCGCCGCCACCCCAGCCATACCAGCGCGCGCAGGGGGAATTCCGGTACGACGCTGAATATATAGATTGTGACCACGCCATGCAGCGCCGCCGCCAGCAGGAAGAGCGCGGGGATGCCGTGGCCGTGGTGCAGGAAGGCGCTTGCGCCCAGTGCGCCCGCCACCATGAAGAGCGCGTTGAAGATGTTGTTGGCGGCGATGATGCGGGCGCGGTATTGCGCTTGGCTGCGCTGTTGTACGAGGGCGTAGAGCGGCACGCAATAGATGCCGCCGAAGCCGCCGAGGAACAGCAGGTCGAGGAGGACGCGCCATGTGCCGCCGTCGCGGAGCAGTTCGGCGAGCGGCAGCAGCGCCGCGCCGCCCGCGGGCGCGGGCGCGGCGAACGACAGGTCGATGCCGAAGATGACCATGCCCAGCGCGCCAAGGGGTACCAGTCCCGGTTCCACGAGTTTGCCGCGCCGCCGGGTGAGTTTGTCGCACAGGAGCGAGCCCGCGCCGATGCCTACCGAAAAGACCGCGAGCAGCGCCGTCACCAGGCTTTCGCCGCCGCCAAGCACGACTTTCGTGTAGACGGGAAACTGCGTCAGCAGTAGCGCGCCGTAGGTCCAGAACCACGAGATTCCCAGGATGGAAAGAAATACGCTGCGCTCGCGGCGCGCGAAACCGATGCAGTGCCAGGTTTCCGCGAGCGGATTGGCGGTGATTTTCAGCGCCGGTTCGGGCGCGGGCGCGGCGGGGATGCGGCGGCTCGCCCAGAATCCGCCCGCCGCCACGGCCAGGCAGATGCCGACGATCCAGGCGATGCCGTCGTCGAGTCCGGCAAGCAGGCCGCCCGTGAGGGTGCCCAGCAGGATGGAGATGAATGTCCCCGCTTCCACCAAGGCGTTGCCGCCCACCAGTTCGGCGGGGTGGAGATGCTGCGGCAGGATGGCGTATTTCACCGGGCCGAACAGGGTGGATTGCAGCCCGAGCAGGAAAAGCGCCGTCAGCAGCACGGGCAGGCTGTGCAGCCCGAAACCCAGCGCCGCGATGAGGATGATGGCGATCTCCAGCGCTTTGGCGAGGCGCGCCAGCCGCGCTTTGTCGAATTTGTCGGCCAGTTGTCCGGCCGTGGCGGAAAAAAGGAAGAAGGGCAGGATGAACAGGCCCGCCGAGAGGTTGGCCAGCATTTCCGGGGCGATGTCCGTCCACGAGGCGGCGCGGAAGGCCAGCAATACCATCAGGGCGTTTTTATAGGCGTTGTCGTTGAAGGCTCCCAGGAACTGGGTGGCGAAAAGCGGCCAGAAGCGCTTTTCGCGGAGCAGGGAGAATTGGGAATGCCGTTCGTTGGCGCGCTCGGGAGATGGGGGCATTTTGTTCATTCGCGGGGATCGGGAACGGAAAGGCGCGGCGGCGGTTCAGATTTCTTCGGCCATGCGCTTCAGGGTGACGTAGTCGGTCTTGCCCGTGCCGAGGAGCGGCAGCGCTTCTACATGCATGATCTTGCGCGGCACCGCCAGTTCGGGGACGCCCGTTTGTTGCGCCGCCTTTTGCAGCGCGGCGCGGTCGAGCGCGGCATCGGTGGTGAAGAGCACCAGCGCTTCGCCCTTGCTTGCGTCGGGCTGGCTGGAGGCGGCGTGCTGCGCGCCGGGCGCCGCGGTCTGCGCCAGTTTTTCCACTGTTTCGAGGCTCACCATTTCGCCCGCGATCTTGGCAAAGCGCTTGACCCGCCCGATGATGTGCACGAAACCGTCGTCATCGACGTCGACAATGTCGCCCGTTTCGTACCATCCCGGCCCGATGTCCGAGGCCGGTATCTGCAATATGCCGGGTTTGTCCGCTTTCAGGTAGCCGCTCATCACGTTGGGGCCGCGCACGTGCAGGAGGCCGCCGCGCGCGATGCCCGGTACGGGCTGCAAGCGGTATTCGACATTGGGAAGGAATTGCCCGACGGTGCCGCCCCGGTAGGCCATCGGCGTGTTGACGGCGATCACCGGCGCGGTCTCGGTCGCGCCGTAGCCTTCGAGGATGCGGATGCCGAATTTTTCGAACCATTGTTCGCGCACCGTCGCGGCGAGCTTTTCCGCGCCGGCGACGACGTAGCGCAGGCGGTAGAAATCGTAGGGGTGCGCGAAGCGCGCGTAATTTCCCAGGAAGGTGCTGGTGCCGAACATCACCGTGCAGCCGCGGTCGTAGGCGAGTTCCGGAATCACGCGGTAGTGCAGCGGCGAGGGATACAGGAAGAGACTCGCGCCCGTGAGCACCGGCAGCAGCGTTCCCGCCGTCAGCCCGAAGGCGTGGAAAATGGGCAGGACGTTCAGGACGCGGTCGTCGATCGTGAAGTCGATGATCGCGCGGATTTGCATGACGTTGGCGATGATCGCCCGGTGCGGCAGCACGACGCCCTTGGGCGCGCCCTCGGAGCCGGAGGTAAACAGCACGACCGCCGCATCTTCGGGCGACGCCCCGGCTTTTTCCACCCGGCGCGGGAACCACAGCGCCCAGCACAGCAGCCAGAGTTTGTCGAAAAAGCGCATCTGCGCGCGCAAGTCTTCGAGATGGACGATGTTTACCGATTCTTGCAGGGCGGCAAGTTTGCCGGTGAGCTTTGCCTGCTCGGCAAAGGCGCGCGAGGTGATCAGGGTGCGGATTTCCGCCGCCGCGCAGGCTGACCGCATGGCCTCGACGCCCGCCGTGTAATTGAGCATCGCGGGAACGCGGCCAAACGCTGTCAGGCCGAAAAACAGCCCGAGCGTCGGAATCATGTTGGGCAGGATGAGTCCCACGCGCTCGCCGGGCTGTGTCAGGCGTCCGGCCAGCCGTCCAAGCATGAGGCTCATTTTCAGCAGATCCCGGTAGGTATGCTCCACCTGCCGGATGTCTTCCACCACGCGGCGATTCCGGCCATACAGTTCGATCACGTCGCACAGTGTTCCGTACAGGGTGTGCTGCGGCGGCTGCGCCAGCAACATTTCCTGCATCAGGTGGCGCAGCGCTTCGCCCGCCTTGCGCCGGCGCGCCTGGGCGCTCGGCGCTTGCGGCGCCGGCAGCGCCGTCGTCGGCAGTACGGTGAGGGTAATGCGCGGAAAGAGTTTGCGCGGACGCGCATACAGCCGCGAGAAATAGCTGCGCGACGGCCCGTCCAGCCGTACCGGCAGCAAGGTCGCGCCGGTTTTCACCGCCACGAAGGCCGGGCCGTCGTAGACCTTCATCAGGCTGCCGGTGAGCGTGATCCGCCCTTCCGGGAAAATCACCACCGGCTTGCCGGATTCGATCAGGCGGACGATCTGCTTCATCGCCATGGGATTGCCCGGATCGACCGAGAGATAATCGGCCATCACCCCGAGCCAGAAACGCCACAGGCGATGTTTGACCACTTCGGTATGCACCACGAACACCGGGTTTTCGATCGGCAGGAACAGTCCGAGCAATATCCCGTCGAGGAAGGATTCGTGATTGGCGATCACCAGCAGACGCTGCCCGCGCGCGGCGCCGGCCGCCGCCGCCGTTTTCATCCCCTGCACCCGCACGCGGAACAGGAGCCGCGCCAACATGCGCAACACGGCGCACAAGAAAATGCGCAACACGGCTTTTGCCGGATTCTTGTTTATCATGACTGCTTTCTTTTTTTCATGCTTGGTTGAAAAAACCGGCAACGCGCGCGTACATGGCCGAGCACATTGTCCAGGGTCTTCCGGCCAATGCCGGTTGATTCAGAAGCGGACTTTCCCGCCGCTCCTCCGGGGATGCCGCACATCCAGCGGCGGCGGGCATCCGGGCGAGATGGAATGTGGAATGAAGGGGGCGTCCGGCTTCACGTCGAAGATATTAGTTACGTCGTTGTATCGTGTCAACTCCGTCTCAGTTCCTTTTTACCAGCCGCGAGCGCAACAAAGTGCATGGCATCTCCCGGTCAATGCGGAAAAACAACAGACCCCTTGCAAACGCTTCAAAAAAAGCACAGGCGCGGGAAAAACGTGTATCGTGGCAGCGCAGTCGATTCAAGCGTTGTCCCTGTGGTACCCTTCCGTGTTCGTTGCGAACTGTCTGGCTGGATTCCCTCGATACGTTTCTTGATCGCTGGCTTCCAGGGCGCATGCCCGATCAATCAAACAAACCACCTTCTTTACAGGAACGCAAATGAGCACTCAAACCGGCACCGTCAAATGGTTCAATGACGCCAAGGGCTTCGGTTTCATCACACCGGAACAGGGGGGCGAAGATCTTTTCGCCCACTTCAGCGAGATCCAGGGCAAAGGCTTCAGGACGCTCGCCGAAAACCAGCGCGTTGAATTCGAGATCAAATCCGGCCCCAAAGGTCTGCAAGCGGCCAACATCCGCCCGCTCTGACCGGCACAGTGTCTTCCAGACAAACGCGGCCCGCGGGCCGCGTTTGTTTTTTATCGCCGGCCGGATTTTTCGCCATCCCGGCGGCGCTTTCTTTTTGTATTCTTGCTTCATCCGTGTTTTCCGCGGCCCGCCCCATCTCCTGATCCGCCATGACCGAATCGACATCCCCCTCCGCCCCGCCCTCGCTGGATTCTTTCGCCGGACTGGGCCTGCCCGCCGACTTGCTGACGACGCTCGCCGAAGTCGGCTATGAAACGCCGTCCCCCATCCAAGCGGCTTGTATCCCGCATCTGCTCGCTGGCCGCGACCTGCTCGGCGAGGCGCAAACCGGCACCGGCAAGACCGCCGCCTTCGCGCTGCCGATCTTGGCGCGGCTCGATCTCGCCAGCCCCCATCCGCAAGCGCTGGTGCTCACCCCGACCCGGGAACTCGCGCTCCAGGTCGCCGAAGCCTTCACCAAATACGCCCATCACCTGGAGGGTTTCCACGTCCTGCCGGTTTATGGCGGACAAAGCATGGTGGTGCAATTGCGCCAGCTTTCCCGGGGCGCGCAGGTCATCGTCGGCACGCCGGGGCGCGTCATGGATCACCTCGAACGCGGCAGCCTCAAGCTCGACGGTCTCGCCACGCTGGTGCTCGACGAAGCCGACGAAATGCTGCGCATGGGCTTCATCGACGATGTCGAATGGATACTCGAACATACGCCGGCGGAGCGCCAGACCGCGCTCTTTTCGGCCACCATGCCCGCCGCGATCCGCGCCGTCGCCCATCGCCACCTGCGTTCGCCCGAAGAAATCCACATCCGCGCCGCCACGGCGACCGTGGCGAAAATCCGCCAGCGTTACTGGCTGGTACGCGGCGTCGACAAGCTCGATGCCCTCACCCGCATCCTCGACGCCGAAGAAAACTTCGCCGCCGCCATCATTTTCGTGCGCACCAAGATCAGCACCGAGGAACTGGCCGACAAACTCGCCGCGCGCGGCTATGCCGCCGCCGCCCTCAACGGCGACATGACACAGGTTTTGCGCGAACGGGTGATCGAACAACTGAAAACCGGCGCGCTCGACATCGTCGTCGCCACCGATGTCGCCGCGCGCGGCATCGACGTGCCGCGCATCAGCCACGTCATCAACTACGACATTCCATACGACACCGAAGCCTACGTTCACCGCATTGGCCGCACCGGGCGCGCCGGGCGCGAAGGCGCGGCGATCCTGTTCGTGGCCCCCCGCGAGCGGCGCATGCTCAAGACCATCGAGCGCGCCACCCGCCAGCCGATCGAGCCGATCGCGCTGCCCAGCCGCGAAGATGTCTCCAGCCTGCGGATCAGCCAATTCAAGCAAAAAGTGCTGGATACGCTCGCCGACCCGGACATGGATCTGGATTTTTTCATGGCCACGGTCGACGCCATCGCCGCGGAAAATACGCTCGATGCACGAGAAATCGCCGCCGCGCTCGCCTACCTCGCCCAAGTCGAACGGCCGTTGCAAATCGAGGAAGAAGGCCGCGGCTGGGAACTGGCGACCGCGCCGCAGCAGCAGCACGGCAAGCCGCCACGCGAGGAAATCTTCACCGCTGGCGCACCGCGCGCGCGCCAGCCGCGCCCCGGCCGCGAGGAAATCCTCAGCCGCCGCCACGCTTTCGCCGATGGCAAGCTGCAAGGCTACCGTATCGCCGTCGGGCGCGGACACGGCGTGACTCCAAAGGAAATCGTCGGCGCGCTCGCCAACGAAGGCGGCATCGAAGGCCGTTTCATTGGGCAGATCACCCTGTTCGATGATTTTTCCACTGTCGAACTGCCCGCCCGGCTCTCCCCCGACTTGCTCGCCGCGCTTGGCCGCATCCTGGTGTGCGGCCACCCGCTGGGTATCCGCCCGCTGGATGAGGGCGAGTCCATTCCCGCGCGCCGTTTCCGGGCATCCAGCCCGCGCCGCGACGAGAAGTCGTCCGGCAAACCGTGGGACAAGCGCGCCCACCGCGACAACGGCTCCGACGCCTCCCGTCCACCGTATAAAAACAAGAGTCAGCGGCGGGATGAACGCCCCTCCGGAGACAAAGGACACGCTTCGGGCTGGAAAAAAAGCCGGGAACAAAAATAAAAAACCTGCCGCCCGGCCCGCGCCGGGACGGTATTCCGGGGCGCAACGCGCGGGCGGAAGCGCGGCGCGTTCTCCTCTCGTCCAAAATAACGCCATTGAATCAATACGCTAAATTCGATTTTCTGGACGACATACCCGTATCGGGCAATATCATGTAAAAGGATTAGTGGGAAAAATCAAGAAAAAGACATTCCCCCCTTGTTTCATGGAAAATTACCGCGCATTTATTTTACGAAGTCGGCTTGCCCTGATTCCGGGCTGCATGCATAATGAAACGGCTGGGGTACCCCGTTCAGGGGATCATTCCTTTCAAAAGCACGGACATTTCATGCCGTGATATTTACAACCATGCGAGGGAAAATCTATGGCAGCCAAACTGGAACAAATCAACGACCTCCAGAAGAAGGGTCTTGAAGCGGCCGTACAACTGGCTCAGTTATCAATCGAGAACACGCAGCGCGTCATCGAGATACAGGTCGCCGTCGCCAAGTCGTTGTTTGAGGACAGCATCAAGAACGCCAAGGATCTCAGTAGCGCCAGGGATGCCCAGGAAGCCGTGCAACTGCGTACCCGTTTCGCCCAGAACACAGCGGAAAAGGTATTCGCCGGCGCGCGCGAAATCGCCGAAATCGCCACGCAGGCGCAAGCCGAAGTGGGTAAATTCGTCGGCGAGCAACTGACCGTGGGCAGTCATGAGGTTTTTGGCGCGATCCAGAACCTGTTCAAGGGATTGCCCATCGCCGATCAGGATACGCTGAATGCCATCCAGAGCACCCTGAACACCACCCGCGTCGCCATGGAGCAAATGACACGCGCTTCGAGCGAAGCCTTCCAGGCTTTCACCCAGGTCCAGGTGCCCGCCACCACGGGCAAGAGCCGCAAATAGCGCCGCCACGAATCCTGCATCGGCGCGGCGGCATCCCACGGGATGCCGCCGTTCGTTTACCCCGGCGCGCGCGGCGGCGGCAGGGCCGCGAGAAAGGCCGCCGCTTCCCCGCCATCGCGGGTGCGCCGCATTGGCGGCAGGCTGCGCCACACCGCCTTGCCATAAGACTTGTCGATCATTCTCGGATCGCAGATGCAGAGGAGGCCGCGGTCGCGCTCGCTGCGGATCAGCCGTCCCGCGCCCTGCTTCATGCTGATGACCGCGCGCGGCAATTGATGATGGAGAAAAGGACTCAGCCCCTGCTTTTCCATATGTTCGACGCGGGCGGCGAGCACCGGATCGTCGGGCGGCGCGAACGGCAGCTTGTCGATGACGACCAGCGACAGCGCATCGCCCGGCACGTCGACGCCTTCCCAGAAACTCTGGCTCGCCACCAGCACCGCGTTCCCCAACCGGCGGAAACGTTCGAGCAACTCACTGCGCGAACCTTCCCCCTGTAGCAGCAGGGGCAATTGCTCTTCGTCCTGGCACAGGCTTTCGGCGATCAATTCGTGGATACGGCGCATCGCTCTGAGCGAAGTGCACAACACGAACGCCCGCCCGCGCGCGGCGCGGATCAACGGCAAGGCCACGCGCGCCACCGCTTCGGCGTACATGGGCGAATTGGGGCCGGGCATCCCCGTGGGCGCGTAGAGCAGAGCCTGCTCGCCATAATTGAAGGGGCTGCCCCAGACGCCGGCGAGCGGCGGCGGCTCCAGCCCGCCCAAGCCGAGTTCCTGGCAGTAGTGGCCGAGATCCGTACCGATCGCCAGCGTCGCCGACGTGAAAATCCACGCGCACGGGCGCGCGCCGAGTTGGCGCCGGAACACATCGGCGACATCGAGCGGCGTGGCATTGAGCACCACCGCGTGCGTAAACACCTCGACCCAGCGGATCAAATCCTCTTCGCCGGACTTGCGCCAATGCGCGAAGCGCGTCTCCAATTCCTTGGCGCGGCGCAGGCAGGCCGCAAGTCCTTCGGAGCGCTCGGCCTGTGTTTCGAGGAGCGCGATGGAACGAAGCAGGCTTTCGGCGAGCGCGTTCAATTGCTCGCCGAACGCCTGCTGTCGCGCCGCCTGCGCCGCCGACAAACGCGCTGGCTCCATGCCAAAAGCCAGGCGCAGATCGCGCGCCGCTTTTTCCAGCGCGCGGGTATCGTCGATCAAAGCCACGCAATCGCGCGCCGCGGCCATCGTCTCGGAGCGGGTATCGCGCGCCAGTTCCAGCACCTGCGACGTCGATACGCTATCGCCGAAAAAGAGGCTCGCGGTCTCCGGCAACTGATGCGCCTCATCGAAAATCACCGCATTGCAACTGGGCAGCAACTCGCCCGCGCCCTCATCCTTCAGCATGAGATCGGCAAAGAAAAGATGGTGGTTGACCACCACCACGTCGGCCTCCATCGCCGCGCGCCGCGCCTGCATCACGAAACACTTCTTGAGATCGGGGCAATCCTGGCCGAGACAATTGTCGCGCGTCGAAGTCGCCGACGGCCACGCCCCGGAATCTTCGCGCACCTCGGTGCATTCGGCCTTGTCGCCGCTCTTGCCGGCTTGCGCAAAGCGGGCGATGGCGCGCATGTCGGCGGCGTCCCGCGCGCTGAGAAAGCGGCCATCGCGGCGATTGCGCTCGAGATGGTAAGGACACACATAATTGGCCCGCCCCTTGAGAAGCGCGATCGTCACCGGCACCTTCAGCGCCGCCCGCACGGCGGGCAGGTCGCGGGTGAACAATTGATCCTGCAAAGTCTTGGTGCCGGTCGACACGATGACCTTGCCGCCCGCCAGCAAGGCCGGGACCAGATAAGCGAAAGTCTTGCCCGTCCCCGTACCGGCCTCGGCCACCAGAACACGATTGCCGACGATAGCCTCGAAGATGCGCTGCGCCATTTCAAGCTGCTGTTCGCGCGCGCGGAATCCGGGGATCACATCGGCGAGCGGCCCGTCCGGCGAAAAAACCCGGGAAAGCGTCCCGGCCCGATCCATATCCGGCGGCTTCACGGTATTTCCATGCATGCCACGGCCTCGGCGAAACCCCAAAACCCGCATGACCAGAAGGATGGCCCAATCCACAACTTCATCGTAAAACTGGCTCCAATTCGAAAACACGCATTCCAGAGATGTTCCGTCCAAATTCCGGCGCGGACATCCCCGCCCCGGCGGGTAGAACATACCCGATGCCGACGGTATCAGGCAACCACCGTGCCCCCTCGTGGATTGCTTCTGACGATCCGGACGCCGAAGCGCTGCGGGAACGCATTGCAGACGAAGCGAAACAGCGCCGATCCAAATCCGATCCCCGATCCCCGATCCCTGATTCCCTGATCCCCGATGGGGATATGCACAAACCGGGTTTTCCGGCTACGATCATCTTCCGTTCCGCTCGTCTCGTCATCCCATGGATCCCCGTCCTTCCCCCCGGCTCCTGCGCCACCCCGTGCATCTGGTCTCGCTTGGTTTCGGCTCCGGCCTGTCGCCGGTCGCGCCCGGCACCGCCGGCACACTGGCGGCGTGGCTGCTGTATGCGCCATTGCGCGCGCCGTTTTCGGAAACGGTTTTCCTGTTCCTGCTCCTTGCCGGTTTCCTGGCCGGCATTCCCGCGGCGCAATACACTGGCCGCATTCTCGGCGTTGCCGACCATGGCGCAATCGTCTGGGACGAAATGGTCGCCACTTGGCTGGTACTGTTTTTCGTCCCGGCAACGCTCATCTGGCAAGCGATCGCGGTCGCGCTTTTCCGCCTGTTCGACATTCTCAAACCGCCGCCGATTCGCCAAGCCGACCGCCACTTCAAGAACGGTTTCGGCGTGATGTTCGACGATCTGCTTGCCGCCGTTTATACGCTGTTGACATTGGCGATACTCGCCCGCCTCTGTTCTCTTTTGCCCGGAGCCTGAACATGGACCTCGAACTTGCCACCCTTTCCGCGCATCTGGGCAAAGCGCTGGCCGCGCGCGGCTGGATGCTCGCCACGGCGGAATCCTGCACCGGCGGCTGGATCGCCGAAGCCGTCACCGCCACGGCCGGCAGCTCGGCCTGGTTCGACCGCGGTTTCGTCACCTATTCCAACGAAGCCAAGGTCGAATTGCTCGATGTGTCGCCAGCGACACTGTCCCGCTACGGCGCGGTCAGCGAAAACACGGTGCACGAAATGACCGCCGGCGCGCTCACCCACAGTCATGCCGATGTCGCTGTCGCTATTTCCGGCATCGCCGGCCCCGGCGGGGGCAGCGCCGACAAACCCGTGGGCACGGTGTGCCTCGCCTGGCGCCAGCGCCATGGCGACGCGATCGCCGAAACCCGCTTCTTCCCCGGCGAGCGCGAAAGTATTCGCCGCCAGATCGTCGTCGCGGCGCTCGAAGGCATCATCGCACTGGCGGCATAGGCGTCTACACGCTCCGAAATAGCTGGCGCCGCCCCCGCCTCGTCACTGCGAAAGCCGCCCCCGCCTCGTCATTACGAAAGCCGCTCCCGCCTCGTCATTACGAAGGCCGCCCCCGCCTCGTCATTGCGAAAGCCGCTCCCCACCTCGTCATTACGAAAGCCGCCCCCCACCTCGTCATTGCGAGGAGCGTAGCGACGTGGCAATCCAGTTCGTTCTGTGCGGAGCGCAGCGACGCTGATTTCTTGGCGGTGGGGCGTGGACAGGCGTCCCCTTCCTTCGCCCCCTTTTTTATCCAGCGGCGCTGCGCGCCGTTTGGCACGAAGCCCTCTCCCGCCCTTCGGGCACCCTCTCGCCCGCCAAGCGGGGGAGGGAAGTTCATCGGACGAGAGGAATCCATCGGACGGGGGGAATCCATCGGAAGAACTCGTCATGGCTGGCCGGCCAGGCTTTTCGCGGGCGTCGCCATCGAACCGCGCGAGGTCATTGCCGGAAAGAGGGAGGAAAATGACATTCGTTCATTTTCCGCCACAGGAGATAACGGGTTTCATGCCCCGGCCCCTGCTTTTTCCTGTCCGGCGGGGGCGGCAAGGGGCGATATGTGGTAACTTCCCTCCCGCCGGAATCTTCACCGGGTTTCGCGCCAGATTGCGCCAATGTCCGCGCGCATTGCAGAAGGCTTTTGATTTCATGTTCGATTTCGTCCGCCAGGTCATCGACTTCATTCTTCATATCAACGCCCATCTCGGCGCGATCATCCATGATTACGGGGTGTGGACTTACGCTATTCTTTTTCTCATCATCTTCGCCGAAACGGGGTTTGTCGTGACGCCGTTTCTGCCCGGCGATTCATTGCTCTTCGCCGCGGGCGCGTTCTGCGCCATTCCCGAAACGGGGCTCGATGTCCATGCCATGATCGGCCTGCTCTGGGCCGCCGCAGTCATCGGCGACACGGTCAATTACTGGATTGGCGCCAGGATCGGCCCCAAGGTTTTTTCCCGCGAGGATTCGGTTCTGCTGCGCAGGAAGCATCTTGAGCGCGCCCATGCGTTTTTCGAAAAATATGGCGGGCGGGCCATCATCCTCGCGCGCTTCGTTCCCATCGTGCGCACTTTTGTCCCTTTTGTCGCCGGGGTGGGTAGAATGACGTACCGGCACTTCATCGTTTATAACGTCGTCGGCGGTTTTCTCTGGATCGCGTCGTTCATCACCGCCGGGTTTCTCTTCGGCAACATTCCCGGCGTTCAGAAGAATTTTCATTTTGTCATCGCAGCCATCATTGTTATCTCTGTCTTGCCCATCGTCGTGGAGTTCTATCGCGCCTGCGGGAAAACGCGGCGCGAAAAGGAAAACGACGTCCAGTTGGAGGGCGGGGGGAGGCGGTGACGCGCATGCGCGTCGAGCTACCCGTTTCCTGGAAAAGGTCATGTCATGTTGATGAAGCGGATCGTTACGGCGGCCGTGTTGCTCGTTGTTTTGCTGGGCGTGCTGTTCGGCCTGCCACGGTTCTGGCCGGCGCTGGTCGCTCTTCTCGCGGGGCTTGCGGCTTGGGAGTGGGCGGGACTGGCGGGTTTCGGGCAAACGGGCCGGGTATTGTTCGGGGCGGTCATACTGGCTTCGTGCGCAATGTTGCTGCTTCGCGGCGGCCAATTGCTGCTGGAGTTTTCCAGCATTGGCGTGTTGTCGCTGTTGTTCTGGTGTGTCGTCGCGCCATGCTGGTTGAAGGTGCAGTGGTGTTTCAGGGAGAGGGCGTGGGGACGCTGGTGCCTGTTGGCGCTGGGCGCGTTCCTGATTGTCGTCTCCGGCTGCGCGCTGGGCTTTCTGACGGGGGCGCCGTGGTTGCTCGGCGTGCTTGGCGTCGCCTGGGTGTCCGATATTTCAGCGTATTTCGCGGGACGCAAATTCGGCGGGAAAAAACTCGCCCCGAGCATCAGCCCGGGCAAGACCTGGGCGGGCGTCTGGGGGGCGATAGCGGGCGTTACGCTTTATACCGTGGTGTTCGGCTTTTATTTGCTTTCTTCCGTGCCTCTGGATTTGCCCGCGATACGGCTGACCTTTTTATCCATCTGGGTCATTTTTATTTTTCTCGCCGTGCTCGGTATTCTTGGCGACCTTTTCGAGTCCATGCTCAAGCGGCAGGCCGGCATCAAGGACAGCAGCCAGGTTCTGCCCGGGCATGGCGGCGTGCTCGACCGCATCGACAGCCTTTTGGCCATCCTGCCCGGCTGCCACGGGGCGGTGGCGATTACCTTCGCGCTCGATAGATTCTGGTGACGCGGCGCCGCGCCATGTCGTTTTCCTGAAAGCGAAATATTTTGTCATAATCCCGTCTTTCATTGAACCGGGCCTTTCTTTCCCGGATGGAGATCGGAATGACGCTCGCGCTTGTCCGCACCCGCGCCCTCGATGGCCTCGCCGCGCCCGAGGTCACGGTCGAGGTGCATTTGGCCAATGGCCTGCCGGCTTTCACACTCGTCGGCTTGCCCGACACCGAGGTGCGCGAGGCGCGCGACCGGGTGCGGGCGGCGCTGGTGACTTCGCAATTCAGGTTTCCCCAGCGCCGCATCACCGTCAACCTCGCTCCCGCCGATCTGCCCAAGGAAGGCGGGCGTTTCGATCTTCCGATCGCGCTGGGCATTCTCGCCGCCTCGGGACAAATTCCGGCGCGCGCGCTCGCCGGTCATGAGTTTTGCGGCGAACTGTCGCTCGATGGCAGCTTGCGCGGCATTCGCGGCGCGCTGGCCGCGGCGCTGGCCGCCGGGCGGGAGCGCAAGACGCTGGCGCTGCCGCGGGTCAATGCCGGCGAGGCCGCGCTGGCGCGCGGCGTGACGGTATTGCCGGTGGATTCCCTCCTGGGGTTGTGCGCCCACCTCTCCGGGCGAAGCCCGATCGCGCCGTGCGCCGCCTGCACGCCCGCGCCGCCGGCGAGCGCCCCCGATCTCGCCGACGTGCGCGGCCAATTGCAGGCGCGGCGGGCGCTCGAAGTAGCCGCCGCTGGCGGACATTCGCTGCTTTTTTTCGGCCCGCCGGGCACGGGTAAATCAATGCTCGCCCAACGCCTGCCCGGCCTGCTGCCGCCGCTCGATGAAAACGAGGCGCTGGAGAGCGCGGTGGTGCTCTCGCTCGGCGGCGGCTTCGATGCCGCGCGCTGGGGAGTGCGGCCATTCCGCGCGCCGCACCATTCGGCTTCGGCGGCGGCGTTGATCGGCGGCGGCTCGATACCGCAGCCGGGCGAAATATCGCTTGCGCATCATGGCGTGCTTTTTCTCGATGAACTGCCCGAGTTCGACCGCCGGGTGCTCGAATCGCTGCGCGAGCCGCTGGAAAGCGGCATGGTCAGCGTCGTGCGCACCCGGCGGCGGGCCGAGTTCCCGGCGCGTTTCCAGCTTGTCGCCGCGATGAATCCCTGCCCCTGCGGCTATGCCGGTCATCCGGCCAGGGCGTGCACCTGCACGCCAGCCCAGATCGAGCGTTACCGCGCCCGCCTGTCGGGGCCGCTGCTCGATCGCCTCGACCTCATCATCGAAGTTCCGGCGGTGCCGTTCGCCGATCTTTCCGCCCGCCGCACGGGCGAATCGAGCGCCGAAGTGCGCGCCAGGGTGACATGCGCCCGCGCGCGCCAGATGTCCCGGCAGGGAACGCCCAACGCCCGGCTCGACGCGGGGCGGGTCGAAACCTTCTGCATGCCGGACGCGGCGGGCGCGGCGCTGCTCGAAAAGGCGATGCAGCGCCTCAACCTGTCGGCGCGCGCGTATCATCGGGTGCTCAGGGTGGCGCGCACGCTGGCGGATCTGTCCGGCGACGAGCATCCCGGCGCGGTACACATGGCGGAAGCGATCCAATACCGGCGGGAACCGGGCGGCGCGCGCTGAACCGCCGGAAAGCGCTTTTCGCGCCGGGCAGTTCCGGCGGATTGCACAACAACAAGACGACATGCACGCGAAAAATCATTGGCTGCCCGTGGCGCTGGCCGCGCTGGCCGCGATCGGGCCTTTTTCCATCGACACTTACTTGCCGGCGTTCCATGCGATGGCCAGCGAACTGGGTGCGACCCAGAACGAAGTCCAGCAGACCCTGACCGCCTACATGGCATCGTTCGCCGTCATGGTGCTGTGGCATGGCGCGCTCTCCGACCGCTTCGGACGCCGCCCGATATTGATCGGCACTTCCTTGCTGTACGCGCTGGCCTCGGTGATCTGTGTGCTGGCGCCGTCCATCGGGTGGCTGTGGGCGGGGCGGGTCATGCAGGGAGTGTGCGCCGGCGCCGGCATGGTCGTGGGGCGGGCGATGATCCGCGATCTGTACGAAGGCGCGCAGGCGCAACGCTTGATGGCGCAAGTGATGCTGATTTTCGGCATCGCCCCGGCCATCGCGCCGCTGGCGGGCGGGGCCTTGCTGGAACTGTCCGGCTGGCGTTCGATTTTCGTTTTCCTGTGCGCACTGGGTATCGGGCTGGCGTGGCTGTGCTGGCGGACGCTGCCCGAGACGCTGCCGCCGGAAGCCCGCCAGCCATTCGCCCCGGCGGCGTTGGCGCGCGCGTACCGGGAAGTATTGACCCATCGCGGCTTCATGTTGCTGTCGCTGGGCATCGCGGTCATTTTCAACGGTTATTTCTTGTACGTGGTGTCGGCCCCGGTGTTCATCCGGGAGCATCTCGGACTGGGTTCGCACGGTTTCGCCGCGCTCTTCCTGCCCGCCGTGGGCTGTATGATGCTCGGTTCATTCGCCTCCGCGCGGCTGGCCGGACGCTGGAGCGAATGGCGCACGATCCGCGCCGGCCTGGTCGTCATGGCGTTCGCCAGCATCGTCGAAATCGCGCTGACGCTCCTGCCCCTGCCAAGGACATTCATCCTGGCCCCGATCTCGCTCTACAACTTCGGAGTGGCGTTGATCATGCCGTCCCTGACCCTGATCTCGCTCGACCTCTTCCCGGCGCGGCGCGGGCTGGCGTCGAGTTGCCAGGGCTTCGTCCAGGTTGGCGTCAACGCGCTGACCACGGGCATGCTGGCGCCGCTGCTGTGGCGCACGCCGCTGACGCTGGCGCTCGGCGCGGGCGCCTGTTACCTGCTCGCGCTACTGTCTTTTTACCTGTGGTCGCGCCGCGCCGGGCGCTGAAAAAACGTTTCCTTTCCGAATCCGGCGGCGTCCGGGGCGGCGCGATTCCATGCCGCTTTCCATCTGCTGTTAGAATCGCGCCTTTCATGCATTCAAATATCCAGGAGTTTCACGGTGCGTATCGTCTGTCTCGACCTCGAAGGGGTGCTGGCGCCCGAAATATGGATCGAATTCGCCGGGCGCGCCGGGATTCCGGAATTGCGCCGCACGACGCGCGATGAGCCGGATTACGACAAGCTGATGAAATACCGCCTGGGCATCCTGGCGGAACACCGCCTCGGCTTGCCCGACATTCAGGAAGTGATCGCCGGCATGGGGCCGCTGCCCGGGGCGCGCGCGTTTCTCGATGACCTGCGCGAAGATTACCAGGCGGTGATTCTTTCCGACACTTTTTATGAGTTCGCGCATCCATTGATGCGCCAGCTTGGCTGGCCGACGCTCTTTTGCCACAGCCTCGCAACCGATGCCGAGGGAAAAGTGACGGGTTATCACCTGCGCATGGCCGACCAGAAACGGCAGGCGGTGAATCGTTTCCGCGAATTGAATTTCAAGGTAGTGGCCGCCGGGGATTCATATAACGATACCGCAATGCTGGAGGCCGCGCACGGCGGTGTTCTCTTTTGCCCGCCCGAAAACGTGGCGCGAGAATTTCCGCAATTTCCCGTGGCGCGCGATTATACGTCCCTGCGCGCCGAAATCGACCGGGCCTTCGCGCGCGCGGCCTGACGCTTTTATCTTGACTCGCCATGCACCGCGAACGTTTTTATACGCTTTCCGCCTCCTGCCCGGATCGGGTGGGAATCGTGGCCCGCGTTTCGGGATTCATTTCCTCGCACCAGGGCTGGATTCTCGAAACCGCGCTGCACGCGCAGCCGCCCGACGAGGACGAAGACGTCGGGCGCTATTTCATGCGGATCGAAATACGCGCCGATTCGCTCCCCTTCATGTTGGCGGAGTTGCGCGAGCGTTTCCAGCCCATCGCGGCAGAATTCGGCATGGATTGGAAAATCACCGATTCGGCGGTCAAGAAGCGCGTGGTCATCCTCGTCAGCCAGCAGGAACATTGCCTCTACGATTTGTTGGCGCGCTGGCAATCGCGGGAACTGGATGTCGAAATTCCGTGCGTGATTTCCAATCACGAAACTTTTCGCGGCTTTGTCGAATGGCACGGCATTCCGTTTCATCACGTGCCGGTCGCGCCGGACAACAAGACGGCGGCCTGCGCCGAGATGCGGCGCATTTTCGAGGAAGCGCGCGGCGACGCCATGGTGCTGGCGCGCTACATGCAGATCATTTCCCCCGAACTGTGCGCGGCCTGTCCGGGACGAATCCTCAATATCCACCACAGTTTCCTGCCCAGTTTCGTCGGCGCGCGCCCCTATCACCAGGCATGGGCCAAGGGGGTGAAGCTGATCGGCGCGACCTGCCATTACGTCACCGCCGAACTCGACCAGGGGCCGATCATCGAGCAGGACGTGATCCGCATCGACCACAGCGATACCGTCGCCGACATGGTGCGCTACGGCAAGGACATCGAAAAGACCGTGCTTGCCCGCGGCCTGCGCTATCACCTCGAAGACCGCGTGCTTCTGCACGGCAACAAGACGATCGTTTTCCGCTGATGGCCGCGTTGCGGCGGCGGCGATAAGAACCTATTCCAATGTGTCCAGGTTGCTTTTTAGGGTGTAGTTTGCTGTCGGTGCGTCCTACGGTTCTTGCTGTGCCGTCCGGTGTTGCGGATGTGGTGAAGCCGTCATCGGTGGTTTGTTTGTAGCCGTTGCTTGTAATCTTGGTGTTTCTTAGGTTGTCCGTTCAAAGGGCAAGCATTGCGTTGGTTTCTGCTTGCGGGAATTTGTCTTTGAAGCTCGGGTCTAGGTTGATGATTGAGGTTTTGAAGGTTTCAAAGTTATGGGTTCCGTTTTGGTGGTCTTGGGTTTGTAGGTCAAGGGAGATTGATAATAGTGTTTCTTGGTTGTTGAGTTGGGAAATAATCTCGTCAAATTCAGGTCAAGGGTTGTTGGGGTCTATGGTTTGGAGTTTGTCTAGAAGGGGTTTGTAGGGTTTGGAGTTGTCGGCAGGTAGGAGGGTGTTAAGGGAGTTGGTAAGGGAGCGGATGTTTTCTTGGCGGAGGATTTCTGTATTTTCTTCTGTATGTGTAGATGTGTTTTCAAGTTTAGCGTGTGTTTCTGTAGTAGTTTTTTGTTGAGTACTTATCCTTTCATGTATATTGTCAATCAAATCTTCTTTCGTGATTTCGCTTCACAGTTCTTTGATAAACTTTGAAATATCAAGAAGTGTATTATTTTTATCTGCTTTTCAGTTGGGTAGTTGAGAGACTAAGTCTTCAATTTGTTGTTTATCTTCTTGAGTTAAAGGGGTATTAGCATTTTCATCAAAAGTATCAAAAATTTCGTCAAGCCTAAGCTTCCCTATGGTTTCGTTTGTGGGTCACATATTCATTGGCTGGATATTCTCATATTTCGCTCTTAGTTGTTCTACACTTTCAGTGTTTTCGGATGATTTTATAGCTTCATTTCCCATAATACTGTCTATCATTTATTTTCTTTTATTTGTTGTTGGAGTTGTTTAATGAGTATTGCATTTTCCTTGTGGATTTGTTCGGTTCTAGCCTTTGTTGCTTCTGTATCAGCCTTAAGTCTATCAATATTTTCTTGTTTTTTTGTATTTTCAATCTTCTGTCCACAAATAATAATTCTTGCCTTTCTTGTCAAGTCTCCCGTGCATTCCACACCTAGCCTATCCACTTCATCAAGCATTGCGTCGAAATCCACGGGTGGATTTAGCTGGCTGGCTGACTCTCTGGCTTTGGCAAGCTGTTCAGGGGTAAGGTT
>JAIRLA010000139.1 GCA_031259795.1 Azoarcus sp. | reverse complement strand
TTCCTTCGCCCCCTTTTTAATCAGCGGCGCTGCGCGCCGGATGGTTGGAAGCCCTCTCCCGGCCTTCGGCCACCCTCTCGCCCGCCAAGCGGGGGAGGGAAGTCCATTGGAAGAACTCGTCATTGCGAGGAGCGCATCGACGTGGCAATCCAGTTCCTTCCATCCGGAGCGAAGCGACGCTGTTTATCCGAAAGACCATGATGTCCAGGCGCGGCGGCGCTCCATCCCCATCCTCGCCGCGCTGTCGCTCGCCCTCTCCGGCCCATGTCTCGCCGCGGAAGAGACCGCCGCCGCCGTCAGCCCGCTCATGGGGCTGGGACAAATGCTGGCCGGCCTGGCGGCGGTGCTCGTCATTCTCGTTGCCTTCGTCTGGCTGCTGAAACGCTTCTCCACCGCCGGGCGCGGCAACCACCTGATGCGCGTCATCGGCGCCGCGCCCGTCGGCCCGCGCGAAAGAGTGGTGTTGCTCGAAATCGGCGACAAAATCATTCTGCTCGGCGTCACCCCGAACAACGTGCGCACCCTGCACATATTCGGGCGCGGCGAATTATCCCCGCCGCCCGCGACCGGCGCGGACGGCGGCGAAACCAGTGGCGAAAACGGCAGCGATAACAGCAACCCCGCCGCCGCCTTCGCCAGCCGCCTGCATCGGGCGCTGCAAGGACGCCGCCATGCGCCCTAGCGCCGCCATCCTGGCCCGCGCCGCCGCGCTCACCCTGGGCCTGCTGCCGTTGGCCGCCGGCGCGCAGGAAGCGCTGCCGGGGCTGCCCGCGCTCACCGCCACCCCCGCGCCCGGCGGCGGCACGACGTACAGTCTGTCGGTACAAACGCTGCTGTTCCTCACCCTGCTGAGCTTCCTGCCCGCGATGGTGCTGATGATGACGAGCTTCACCCGCATCATCATCGTATTCACCCTGCTGCGCCAGGCCATCGGCGCGCAGACCTCGCCGCCCAACCAGGTCCTGATCGGCCTCGCCCTCTTCCTCACCTTCTTCATCATGTCCCCGGTGGCGCAACGGATCTACACCGACGCCTACTTGCCCATGTCCGAAGGCAGCATCGGCATCGACCAGGCGCTGGAACGCGCCTCGACGCCGATGCGCGCATTCATGCTGCGCCAGATTCGGGAACCCGACCTCGCGCTGTTTACCGGCATGGCGAAGATCGCGCCCGTCGAAAAAGCCGAAGACCTGCCCATGCGGATCATCATCCCCGCTTTCGTCACTTCGGAAGTCAAGACCGCTTTCCAGATCGGCTTCATCGTCTTCATCCCCTTCATCATCATCGACATGGTGGTCGCCTCGGTGCTGATGTCGATGGGGATGATGATGATGTCCCCGGTCATCGTCTCGCTGCCCTTCAAACTCATGCTGTTCGTGCTCGTCGACGGCTGGGGCCTCATCATCGGCTCGCTGGTGCAGAGCTTCTCCACCGTCTAGCCATCATCAAGGGGAAAATCCGCCATGACTCCCACCGCCGTCATCGAACTGGGCCGCCAGGCCGTCGAAGTCACCCTCATGGTCTCCGCGCCGCTTTTCCTGTCGGCGCTCATCACCGGCCTGACTATCAGCATCTTCCAGGCCGCCACCCAGATCAACGAAATGACCCTCACCTTCGTCCCCAAACTGGTGGCGATCTTCGTCACGCTGGTACTGGCCGGGCCGTGGATGATCACCATGATCACCGACTTCATGCGACGCCTGTTCACCTCCATCCCGGCCATGATCGGCTAGGCGCGCCGTCCGCGCGGAACGCCATGCTCAGCGTCGCCTCGGCCCAACTCGACGCCTGGCTGGCGGCGCTGATGTTTCCCCTCGCGCGCCTGCTCGGGCTGATGATGGCCGCGCCGGTCTTCTCCAACCGCGGCATGCCGGTACGCATCCGCCTCGCCGCCGGCCTCGGCATCGCGGTCGCCCTGCTTCCCGCCCTCCCCCCGATGCCCGCCATTGCGCCCGGCTCCGGCCTCGGCCTCGCGGTCATGGGCGAACAAATCTTCATCGGCGCGGCCATCGGCTTCGTCGTCCGCCTCGTCTTCGCCGCCATCGACGTGGCCGGCTCATTCATCGGCATGCAGATGGGCCTGTCCTTCGCCCTCTTCTTCGACCCCAACTCCGGCGGACAAAGCGCGGTGCTCGCCGACTTCATGAGCCTGGTCGCCACCCTCCTTTTCCTTGCCCTCGACGGCCATCTCATCATGATCGACCTGCTGGCGCGCAGCTTCGAATGGCTGCCGGTCGGCGCGGGCATCGACGGCGACGGCTGGAGCCTGATCCCCCGCGCCGGCGCCGCCATCTTCTCCACCGGCTTCCTGCTCGCGCTGCCGCTGCTCGCGGTACTGCTCGTCACCAACACCGCCCTCGGCATCCTCACCCGCGCCGCCCCCCAACTCAACCTCTTCGCCATCGGCTTTCCGGTCACGATGACCGTGGGCTTCTTCGCCCTCGTTCTCCTGATGAGCAATTTCGGCCCCGTCGCGCAAAGCCTGTTCGAGCGCGGCTTCGATGCCGTTCCGGCGCTGCTGGAAGCGCTCTCGCCAGCAAAAGGCGGCGGCGGACGCTGAAACGAACGCCGCCGTCCGCGCCTTCCAGAACCTGTTATGATCCGGCGCGGCCCACCTCGTCATTGCGCAAGCCTTCCCCCACCTCGTCATTGCGAGGAGCGAATCGACGTGGCAATCCAGTTCGTTCCATCCGGCGCGCAGCGCCGCCGCTGTTTCGATACCTATGCCCAATCCGGGATGGGCGCGCCCGCGCGAATCCCCGCGCTTTGCCGGGAAGACCTGTGGCGGCCACGATCTTCCCGCATGGCCGACAGGCACCCCGT
>JAIRLA010000161.1 GCA_031259795.1 Azoarcus sp. | reverse complement strand
GCATGGCAGCAGGAGGGAGAGGACGAGGAGCAGGCGCGGGATCATTGGCTTATCCACGTGCGCTGTTCGTTGTACGCGGGCACAAAAAAATTCCCTGTGGCCTTTGGCCACGGGGAATTTTTTTGTGGTCGGACGCCGGAAGACGTTCCGTTTTGCGGAAAATCAGATCAGCAACGTTCGTTCGTTCGTTCGTTCGTTCGTTCGTTCGTTCGTTCGCAAGAATCGTGCCAAAATCATAGCCGTTCGTCACCTGGAAACATGCCGCATTTGATATGCCAATGCGGCGGGGATGGCGCACTGTACATGCGATTTTTCAGGAATGCAAGCCCAGGATGAAAATATTTCTGCGGCAGTTCTTGGCGTTTCGTGCGCGATTCTGTCCGGGGCTTCGTGAAAAACGGCGCGGCGGGGAGGCGAAGCCATTTCATCAGGGGTCAGGGGGCAGATTCAATCAGCGGCGCTGCGCGCCGGTTGGATGGAACTGGATTGCCACGTCGCTTCGCTCCTCGCAATGACGAGGTGGGGGCGGTTTTCGCAATGACGGGGGGAGCGAGTTCTTGCGATGGACATTTCCCTCTCCCGCTTGCGGGGGAGGGTGGCCCGCCAGGGCCGGGAGAGGGTTTCGTTCCATACGGAGCGCAGCGACGCTGTGTTCTTGGCGGTGGAGAATGGACAGGCGTCCCGTCCACTCCCTCCCCCTTTCTATCCAGCGGCGCTGCGCGCCGGATGGTTGGAAGCCCTCTCCCGCCCTTCGGGCGCCCTCCCCCGCAAGCGGGGGAGGGAAGTATCCATCGGAAGAACTCGCCATTGCAAAAACACTCGCCTCGCCATTGCAAAAGCCGCCCCACTCCGTCATTGCGAGGAGCGCATCGACGTGGCAATCCAGTTTGTTTCATCCGGCGCGCGAGCGCCGCTGATCAGACGGCTTTGCAAGTTACCGTGGCGTTTCGGGAGGTTGAAGCGCCGCATGCGCTAGAATTCTTTCGCCTTTATTGCCGCCCTCTTCCCATGCCGCCTTCTTCGCGCCCGCCGCCGTCTTCCGGCTCCGTCATGTCCAGTGCGCAACTGCGCATCGAGATTGTCCGCAATGTCGCCGCCGCGCTCGCCGAGGACATCGGCGGCGGCGATCTCACCGCCTTGCTCATCCCGGCCACGGCGCAGGCCCGCGCCACGGTCATCACCCGCGAGGCCGCCATTGTCTGCGGCACGGCCTGGTTCGATGCGACTTTCGCCGCGCTCTCCCCCACGGCAACGGTGCGTTGGCATGTGCGGGACGGCGATGCTGTTTCTCCCGGACAGGCGTTGTGCGATGTCCATGCCGGGGCGCGCGCCCTGCTCGGCGCCGAACGCACCGCGCTCAATTTCCTGCAATTGCTCTCGGCCACCGCCACCGCCACCCGCCGCTATGTCGATGCGATCGCCGGCGCCGCCGCCCGTATCGTTGATACGCGCAAGACTTTGCCGGGACTGCGCCTAGCGCAAAAATATGCCGTCGCCACCGGCGGCGGACTCAATCATCGCAGTGGTCTCCACGACGGCATTCTCATCAAGGAGAACCATATCATCGCCGCGGGCGGTATCCGCAACGCGCTTGACGCCGCGCGCGCTCTGGCGCCGGACGGGGTATTCATCGAGATCGAGGTCGAGAATCTGGATGAGTTGCGACAGGCGCTCGATGCCGGCGCGGCCATGATCCTGCTCGACAATATGAGCGTGGACGATATGCGCGCCGCCGTGCGCCTCGCCGCCGGGCGCGCCGTGCTCGAGGCTTCGGGCGGCGTCGATCTGGAGCGCGTGCGCGCGATCGCCGAGACGGGTGTCGACCGTATTTCCATCGGCGGTTTGACCAAGAATGTGAAGGCGCTCGATTTGTCGTTGCGCTTCGAGGGCGGCCACGGCGAAGGCGCGCCGGAATAGGCCGCGAGGCGTTGTGGCTGGAAGCGGCGGCGGAAAACCCCGCGCCCGCCGCGCGCCGCGCCGAGGCGTCCGGCGGGTCAGAGGCCGTAGCCGAAGAATTCGCGGTAGCCGCGCATTTCGGCGATGCGTTCAACGAGAAGTTTGAAGTCGTCTTCGTTGTCGACGGGGTTGAGTACCGCCGCGTCGACGATGAAAAGCGGAGCGGTTTCGTACTGGAAGAAGAAGTTGGCGTAGCGCCGGGCGACCCGGTCGAGGTAGGACTCGGAGATGCGGCGCTCGGCGTCGATGCCGCGTTTGTGGATGCGCTCGATCAGGGTGACGGTGGGCGCTTGCAGGTAGATGACCAGGTCGGGGACGGGGAGAAAGGCCGGTTTCGCGGCGGCGTAAACTTGTTCGTAGAGGGCGAGTTCGTCTTTCGGGAGCGTGATGCGGGCGAAGAGGACGTCGCGTTCGAGCATGAAGTCGGAGATGATGCGTTCGTTGTTCTCCAGAGTGTCGTTCCCCAGGGCGGCGAGTTGTCCGAGGCGCTGGAAAAGGAAGGAGAGTTGGGTGGAGAGCGCCCAGCGCCCGGGGTTCTGGTAAAAACGGGTGAGGAAGGGGTTGTCTTGCGGGCGCTCGAACATTGGTTTCGTCGCCGGCAGGTATTCGGCCAAGCGCCGCGCCAGCGAGGTTTTCCCCGCGCCGATGGGGCCTTCGACAATGATGTAGCGTGCTTTGTCGAACATTGTGACCTCTCGCGCTGTGGTGGATGGGGGGGCGGCCGGGCGATGCTAGCAAAAAAAACGTTCCGCCAGAAAGGCGGCGAAGGCGTGTTCGTCCCGCGCCGCGCCGATGAACGGGCCTTGCTGCAATTCGCAGCCGAGCGCCAGGAGGAAGTCTTGTTGCGCCCGGTTTTGTACGCCGCGCGCCAGTATCTGGATGCCGAGCGGCGCGGTCATGCGGACGATGGCTTCGATCAGCGCGGTGTCGTTGTCATCGCGCCCGACGCGTCCGGCGAGGGCGGCGTCGAGCTTGAGCACGTCGAAGCGGTGGCGGGTCAGTTGCGCCAGGGGCGCGGGGCTGTGGCCGAAGTGGTCGAGCGCCAGCCGCACGCGCATGTCCGCCAGGGTCTGCAAGGTGGAGGCGATGTTGTCGCCGGGCAGGGCGAGTACGCGGGAGTCGATGGACAGTTCCAGGCTGCGCGGGTCGAGCCGGCTCGCGGCCAGCGCCGTGGCGACGTGCCGCGGCAGCTTGCCGCCGCGTATTTGTGCGGCGGCGATGTTGATCGAGACGACCGGCGCGTGTCCGCGCATGTGCGGCCAGGTGCTGGCGGCGCGGCAGACCGCGGCGAGCGCCCAGGCGTCGAGCCGGGAATTTTCTTCTTCTTTTTCTTTTTCCGCGCGCGCGCCGGGGGGGCTGCCGGGGTTCGCCATGGCGGGGGCAGGCGTGAAGGCGCGCGGGGCTTCGCTGGCGGGTTGCCAGCGCGGCAGGGTTTCGCCGGCGTGGATGTTGCCGCTGCGCACGTGAATCTGGGGCTGGAAGTAGAGCGAGAGCGCGAGCGGGCAGCCGGGCGGGGAGGAGATGCCGGTGGCGGCTTCGTCCGCGCGCCGGGCGCGGTCGAGGACGATGGCGTGGATGCCGGGGCGCAGGCGCGGCGCGGCGATGTAAGAGAAATCCTGTACGCGGCCATCGGGCAGGACGAGGGCGAGGATGCCGCGCGCCTCTCCCCGGATCAGCATCTTTTCGCGGGCGTCGAGGAATGCGCGTCCGTCGGCGAAAAGGCTGGCCAGCGGTTGGCCGGCAAGCTGGCGGTAGCTGCGTTCGAGCAGGCGGCAGGCGGCGCTGTTGGCGTCGATGATGTGTTCGTCGCCGGTGATGACGAGTCCTTCGTCGATGAGTTCGAGCAGCGCCAGGTAAACACCGACTTCCGCGCCTTCCGAGAGGTCGGGGACGAAGGCGTCCCCGCTGCCGTTGTTCCGCGGGGAGGGTTCTGCGTTCATCGGTGGCTGCATGTCGGGCTGTCCGGTTCGTGTATCGGCTCGCCGGACGGTTTTGCTTTTCCGGCAAGCGCGGTGCATGCAGGATAGCGCGCCGCGGCGGGTGCGCAACGGACGATAAGCGGGGGAAGTCCGCGGTTATTTCCGCCCCAGTCCGCCGAGCAGCACGGCCAGCGGGCGCGGCGTTTTTTTGGGGGGATAGGGTTCCGGGGCGCGCGGCGGCGCGACGCCTTCCGCCACGGCGAGGCTGGCCGCGGGTTCGTAGGGTTTGGAGAAATCGAAGCCGTCGGCGGCGATCACGGGGCGGGGCGGGGCGGGGCGGTGCTCGCGCCGGGCATTCCTGTCGCCGTCCTTTTTGCCGCCGTCCTTGTGCCCGGAAGCGCGGGCTTCCGGCGCGCGGCGGCCATGGCGGGGGGCGCCGTCGCCGGATAATTCCGCCTCCGGGTCGAAACCGGGAACGATCTGCCGGGGGATCTCGAACTTGATCAGTTTCTGGATGTCCGCGAGCCAGTGTTTCTCTTCGGCGCACACCAGCGATACGGCGTTGCCTTTGTGTCCGGCGCGGCCCGTGCGGCCGATGCGGTGGACGTAGTCTTCGGCGGTGTGCGGCAACTCGAAATTGATGACGCAGGGCAATTCGTCGATGTCGAGGCCGCGCGCGGCGACATCGGTGGCGACCAGCACGCGCAGCTTGCCGCTCTTGAAGGCTTCCAGGGTTTCGCTGCGCTGCTGCTGGCTCTTGTCGCCGTGGATGGCGTCGGCGGAGATGTCGCCGCGCGCGAGGAAATGGGCGAGGCGGCTACAGACGAGTTTGGTGTCGACGAAAACCAGCGCCTGCATGTCGGGCTGGCGGCGCAGCAAGTAGGCGAGCAGGTCGCGCTTCATGCTCGCGGCCACCGGATGCACGACGTGGGTGATGGTCTCCGATACCGTGTTGCGGCGGGCGACTTCGATCATCTGCGGGTTTTTCAGCATCTGGTCGGCGAGCTTCCGGATTTCTTCGGAGAACGTGGCCGAAAAAAGCAGGCTTTGCCGGTTCGCCGGCAGCAGCGCCAGGATGCGGCGGATGTCGGGGATGAATCCCATGTCGAGCATGCGATCGGCTTCGTCGAGCACCAGCACTTCGACCTGGGAGAGCGCGATTGTCCGTTGCTGCACATGATCGAGCAGCCGTCCCGGCGTGGCGATGACGATCTCGACGCCCCGGCGCAGTTCCTGGATTTGCGCGTTCATGTCGACGCCGCCGTAGATACATGCGGCGCGCAAGGGGAGATGGCGTCCGTAGCCCGTGACGGACTCGAAAACCTGTACCGCCAGTTCGCGGGTGGGCGCGAGGATCAGGGCGCGTACCGGATGGCGCGCGGGAGAGGCGCTGGTGTTGGCGTGGCGGGCCAGGCGTTGCAACAGGGGCAGGGTGAATCCGGCGGTCTTGCCGGTGCCGGTCTGCGCGCCGCCCATGATGTCGCGCCCCGTGAGGATGGCGGGGATGGCCTGCTGCTGGATGGGGGTGGGATCGGTGTAGCCCGCGTCGGCTACGGCTCGGAGAAGCTCTGCAATGAGGCCGAGGTCGGCAAAACTCATGGATATTGTTTTTCAGGTTGAACGAAACAGCCGCGACCAAGCGCGGACAAACGGCCATGGACCGCTCGTAAAAGTCTGGATTATACACACTGAGCCCACTGAGCAAATCGGCATGACCATCCCTCAGCCACAGCCGTCTGCCGCCCCTTCCTCCGCTGGCGGGCATGGGCATCTACACACTCCACAATAGTTGGCGATGAGAACAGCGGCGCTGCGCACCGGATGGAACGAACTGGATTGCCACGGGCCTGCGGCCCTCGCAATGACGAGGGGGGAGGACTTGCGCCCGCAGGAGTGCGCCCACGTCGGCGCGCCCCCAAAAAAAACGCAGTCCGCGAGGACTGCGTTAAATCCACACCAAAGACGAGGGTGGAGGAGACACCTGGAATCGAAGGGCGTCGACCGGGAAAGCGCCGCTCAAGGCCGCATTCGATTCAAAACGCGCGCATTATGCCCCTAAAACCATGTGGCAAGCAAGGTCTTTGTGCGTCGCACTAGGTTTCTCCGCCAAAATTGTTACATCTTGTTGACACAATGCTCGCCGCCCCGCCTCGCTCCCGGGTCAGAACGGGATGTCGTCGTCGAAATTGCCGAATCCGCCCGCATCCCCTTGCGGCGCTTTTGGCGCGCCAGCGGGCGGCGGCGGCTGGCGCGCGGGGGCGGGGGCGGGCGGGGGGCGATTTTCATCGCTGCCGCCATAGGGCGCCGATGTGTCTCCTCCTCCGTCGCGGTTGCCGAGCATTTTCATGTCGTCGGCGCGAATTTCGGTGGTGTAGCGCTCCTGCCCGCTTTGGTCTTGCCACTTGCGGGTGCGCAGGCTGCCTTCGATATATACCTGCCTGCCTTTTCTCAGATATTGCGCGACGATTTCCGCCAGTTTGCCGAAGAACACCACCCGGTGCCACTCGGTGGCTTCGCGCCGTTCGCCGCTCGCCTTGTCTTTCCACGTTTCCGTGGTCGCTATGGTGACGGTCGCCATCGCGTCGCCGCTGGGCATATAGCGCGTTTCCGGGTCGCGCCCCAGATTGCCGATGAGGATTACCTTGTTTATGGATGCCATGCCATTTATCTCCTGTAAGTTCGACTGCCGCCGATGTCCAGTGTCTGTTTATATCAGGTTCGGGGACGGGCGGGTTCCATGCGCGGCGGGGGCGGCGCCATTGTCGCGGCGAGCGCCAGCCAGACGAGCGCCAGCGCCCCGCAGCACGCGCCGATGCCCGCCCCGCCAAAGTGTTGCGCCAGCCAGCCTCCGGCAAAGCCGCCGAAAAAGAGCCCGGCGGATTGCAGCGTGTTGTAGACCCCGAGCGCCGTCCCTTTGATCCCGGGGGGGACGATGCGCGAAATCCATGACGGCTGTATGGCCTCCAGTATGTTGAAGGCAATGAAAAAAAGCGTCAACCACAATCCGATCGACCAGGCGCTGTCCGCCCATGCATATAGGCCAAGCTGCACGAGCGCGAGCAGCGCCACCGCGCCGCTGAACACCGGCCTGAGATATCCGCCGCGTTCGGCGGCGATCACCGCCGGGACCATCACTACGAAGGACAGCAGCACTGCGGGCAGATAGACTTGCCAGTGTGCGGCAAGCGGCAGGCCGCCGCGCGCGACCAGCGCCGCCGGTAGCGCCACCCACATCATGGTCTGGATCACGTGCAGCGCGAACACGCCGAAATTGAGCCGCATCAGCGCGCCGCGCCGCAGGATGCCGCCGATCGTTCCGCCCATGCCGCGCGGCGCGGGCGACGTTCGCGGCGCGGGCACGCGCATCGCCAGCGCCATCGCGCCGAGCGCCAAGAGCGCGGTCAGCCAGAAAATGCCCGCCATGCCGATCGCGGCGTAGAGCAGCGGCGCGGCCACCATGGAAAACGCGAATACCAGGCCAATGCTCGCGCCGATCATCGCCATGATTCTGGTGCGGTGTTGCTCGCGGGTCAGGTCGGCGGCCCATGCCGTCACCGCCGCCGAGATCGCGCCCGCGCCTTGCAGGACGCGCCCGGCGATGATCGTATGAATGTCGGCGGCGAGCGCCGCCACGACGCTGCCCGCCGCGAACAGCAGCAAGCCGAAAAGAATCACCGGCCGGCGCCCATAACGGTCCGAGGCCGCGCCGAAGGCGATTTGCAGGCATGCTTGCGTCAGTCCGTAGGCGCCGATCGCCAGGCCGACGAGGGTGGCGTCGTCGCCGCCCGGGATTTCGCGCGCGTGGACGGCGAATACGGGCAGGATCAGGAAAAGGCCGAGCATGCGCAGGGCGAAAATCGCCGCGAGGCTCGCGCCGGCGCGCCGTTCGGCGGCGGTCATCGCGTTGTTTTCGGGAGAGGACACGGGGGCGGGGCGCGGGCGGCGGAAAAAGGGGCCGATTCTAACATCGCCGCCGCCCGGCCCCGGCGGGCGCGCCGCGCCGACGCTTCGCCAAAGCATGGCTGGCGGCGCTGCACAAGGTATAATTCCCCGCCTTTTGTCGAGCGATCGAAATATCATGCCTTGTCCATCAACGCTTGGTTCCGTCCGTCTGTGGCCCGTCCTGGCCGCGGCGGCATTGGTTTTGCTGGCCGGTTGCGCGGGCAGCCCCCTGCGCAGTTATAACAAGGAGATGCAGGGCGCGGTGGCGCTGGTGCGCTCCGGCGATGTCAATGGCGCGCTGGCGCAATTGGAAGCGAACAACGCCTCCAGTTTCTCTTCCGGGGATGCGTCCGGGAATCCGGACGGCAAGGACAAAACAGTACTCGACTCCGTCACGGGCAAGGACATTCTGTATTATTTCGAGAAAGGCGAATTGCTGCGCCTGAACAGCGAATACGAACAAAGCCGCGACGCGTGGTTGCAGGCCGATGAAATCGTGCGGATATGGGAGGACGAGTATCGCGTCAACCCGACCAAGGTCATCGGCGAAATCGGCGCTTATCTGGTCAGCGATCGCGTGCGCCGTTACGACGGGCATGATTACGAGAAAGTCTTCTTGTCGACGAAACTGATGCTCGATCACGTCATGCTCGGCAATCTGGAACATGCTCGCATCGAGATGAAAAAGACATTCGAGCGCGAGAAGTTGATCGAAAGTTTCCGCGAAGAGGAATATGCCAGGATTCAGGAAGAGGAAAAGAAACAGAACGTGTCGCCCACGCTCGGCGGACTGAACGAGGGCGGTTATCCGATGGACGAATTGAACAGCCCGGAAGTGCGCGCGCTGAAAAACGGTTACCAGAACGCTTTCGCGCATTATCTGTCGGGCTATTTCTTCGAGCTGAGAGGCGAGAATTCGCTGGCCGCGCCCGGTTATCGCAATGCCCTGGCGCTGCGGCCCGACAGCAAGCTGATCCGGGACAAGGTCGACAAGGTCGGGCGGGCGAGGCCCGGCCCGGGAGAGGCCGACGTTCTTTTCGTCGTGGAGAGCGGTTTTGCGCCGGCGTGGAAATCCATCCTCATTCCCTTGCCGGTTCCGGTGAACAAGAAACGGGTGGTGGCGCCGCTTTCCTTTCCCGTCATCATCGCCGACGACAGCGTTTTCGTGCCGCCCTCGCTCAATGTCGGCGGCAAGGTCCTGCCCGTGGAAACGCTTGTCAATGTCGACGCGCTGGCGCGGCGGCAGTTGAAGGATCAGCTGCCGGGCATCATGGGCCGCACTGTCATCCGCGCGCTCGTCAAATCCGCGCTGCAATACCAGGCCAAGAGAAAAGGCGGCAGCGGCACGGCGGCCGACGTGCTCACGACATTGATGACCGTAACGAGCGAGCGCGCCGATGAGCGCGCCTGGCGCACGCTGCCGGCGCGGTTGGCCATCGCCCGCGCCATATTGCCGGCGGGAGAACAGGCGATCGAATTCCGCACCGGCAATGGCGTCTATCGCGGCAAGATCATGATCGACAGCAAATTATCCATCGTCCCCATTCGCCTGGCCGATGATTTCGTCTACGTGGGCCAGCGCGGCGCGCAGGGCACGACGACCCCCGATCCGGAAGAAGCCGAGGAGGAGGAGGAGGAAGCGGCGGCCGGGGAGGAAGAGGCCGGGGAGGAAGAGGAAGACAAGGATAAGGCGCGCGTGCGCGCGGTCCCGGCGCGGCGCGCCGTCACGCCGCCAAGACGCGCCGTCGTGCCGCCAAGGGGCGGCGTCCTGCCAAGAGGATTCATCCGGCCGCGCTAGGCGCGCGGCGGCGTACATCGGTTGTCGGGGTATTTCGAAAAACATGCGCCTGGAAATGACGCATTTCCCAAGGAGTCGAATCATGAAACGAATTGCCATAGTAGTTGCCCTGGGTCTCGCCTGCGCGGGGACATTCGCGCCGCTGCACGCCGAAGAAAGCGGCGCCATCGCCAGCAAGGTGGAAGAACTCGGCCTCATGGATCACCTGCGGGTGGTCGAGATTCGCGCCGCGCGGCGGGACAATCTATTGCGCGTGCAATTCACCGTCGCCAACACCTC
>JAIRLA010000237.1 GCA_031259795.1 Azoarcus sp. | reverse complement strand
GTCTGGGTTACGTCCCCACCGACCTCGACGACATCGCCGACGACCTGATTTACCAGTTCGACCAGGCGCTCAATCATCCGGACGAAGGATGAACAGCGGCTCCGGATAACGGCGGCGCTTTCGCGCCGGATGGAACGAACTGGATTGCCACGTCGCTGCGCTCCTCGCAATGACGAGGGGACGGCCCTCGCAATAACGAGGGGGGGCGGCTTTTGCAATGACGAGGAAGGGGAGGGCGGGCGTTCTCGTCATGACGAGTTTCGCCAAGAGACTCCTCCCGCCGCTCGTGGCAAAAATTTCTTCTACCGAAAAAGCAACCGCGCCGACGAATTTCGCGCTTTCACTTCCATTGGGTGAAGGACAGGTTTTCGTCCAGCCAGCGCTCCAGATCCGTTGCCGGAAGCGGGGGGGAGAAAAGGAGTCCTTGCACGATCTGATAGCCCTGTGCCTTGAGCAGGTTGCGTTGCGTCGGGTGTTCGACCCCTTCGGCGATGACGGTGAGATCCATGCTGTCGCCGATGTGCATGACGGCGTTGGTGAGCGCTCGCGTGGCGCGGTCGTGATCGAGGTCGCGCACGAAGGATTGGTCGAGCTTGAGTTCATGTACCGGCAGGTGGCGCAGATAGCCGAGACTGGAGTAGCCGGTGCCGAAGTCGTCGATCGACAGGCGCACGCCGAGGGCGTGAATCTCGTTGAGGGTTTTCATCGTGCTCGGATTGGAATCCATCAGCACGCCCTCGGTGATTTCGACCAAGAGATCGCGGGGCTTCAGGTCGTGGGCTTTGAGAACGCTTTCGATGTGATGCGGCAACTTCAGGTTGTGAAAGTCGGTGGGCGACAGGTTAACCGACACCGAGGGAACGACGAGTCCTTGCTGGCGCCAATGCGCGAGTTGGCGGCAGGCTTCGTTCAGTACCCATTGGCTCAGGACATTGATCAGGCCGCATTCTTCGGCCAGCGGGATGAAGCGGGAAGGGGAGATTTGTCCGAAATGGGCGTGGCTCCAGCGCACGAGCGCTTCGACGCCATGAAGCTGGTGGGTTTCGATGTTGATCTGGGGCTGATAATAAACTTGGAGCTGGTTGCCGAAAAGCGCTTCGCGCAAGGCGGTCTCCAGTGTGAGGCGCTCTTTGGCGATCTGGTTCAGTTGGCCGCTGAAGAAGCTGAAACAGCCGCTGCCTTTGTGTTTGGCCTGGTACATCGCCATGTCGGCCTGATGGATCAGGGTGTTCATGTCGCGGCCGTTGTCCGGAAACAGGCTGATGCCGATGCTGGCCGCCGGGTTCAGGGTGATTTCGCCGATCCTGCACGGCGCGGAGAGTACGGCAAGCAGGCGTCCGGCCAGGTCGGTGGCGCGCACGCTGTCGCATTGGGTGAGGACGATGACGAATTCGTCGCCCGAATAACGGCCAAGGATGTCGACTTCCCGTATCGCTTCGCGCAGGCGGCTGGCGACGATGCGCAGCAGGGTGTCGCCGGCGGGGTGGCCAAGGGAGTCGTTGACTTGCTTGAAGCGGTCGATGTCGATGAACAGCACGGCAAGCTGTTCGTTTTCGCGGGAGGCTTGCGCGATGGCTTGATTGGCCTGGACGTGCAACAGGCTGCGGTTGGGCAGGTCGGTGAGATCGTCGAAAAAGGCGAGGTGGTGGATGCGCGCGCGCGCTTCCGCGCGTTCCATCGCCAGCGCGCACAGGTAAACGCCGATTTCGGCCAGTTGTACGTGCAGCTTGTTCGGGCGGCGGCATACGCGGTAATAAAAGGCGAGAGCGCCCATGACGCGCCCTTCGCGGGTTTTGACCGGAACTGACCAGCAGGCTTTGTAACCCAGCGCCAGCACTTGCTGCCGGGTATTTCCCCATGAGGGATCGTTTTCGATGTCCCTGATCAGCACGGGTTCGCCGCGAAAGGCGGCCATGGTGCAGGAGACATTCTGGTCGGTTTCGGCGCCGTCGATCTGGTGTCCGTACTCGGGCGGGAAATCGGGCGCGGCCAGCGAGTGCAAATGACCACTGGCGTCGATCCGCATGATGGTGGCCGAGATTTCGGGGGCGATGCGCTTGATTTCCTGGCACAGCAGGTTCATGACTTCCAGCAGCGATTCCGTTTCGGCCATGGCCTTGAGAACCTGATAGCGCAGGGTCTTGTGTACTTTGGCGATGGTGATGTTGCGGGCAACGACCAAGCGCATGGTCTGCTCACACGCCTGGACGCGCGAGACGGATATTTCGGCCCATATCCGCGTATTGTTGGGCCGCTCGATGGGCAGCTCCACGTTGTGGCCGACGAGATGGTCGATTTCGGACTGGCCCGGTAATCTGCTCTGCGGCCCGTCCTGGAGCGGCGGCATCAGGCGCGAAATGTCGGCGCCCAGGACTGTATCGCGGTTGCGCCCCCATAGTTGTTCAGCGGCGGCATTGAAGAAAACGATCCTGTCGTCGCTATCGACCACCACGATGGCATTACACGCCTGTTCGATCACCTGCGGAAGGAAATCCGCCAGCGCTATATCATCCATGTCAGACAGCGGTATGAAGGGCAGAGGCGACAAGTCAGGATGCTTGTCGTTGTAAAAGTGTTGTTTCTGGAGAGTCACGGCGGATCCCCGTTTTTCCATTTGCCCGACTGCGGTGAAACAGCAAGCGCGACCACGGTATCAAGTGATGGATATTGTGCGCCGAAAACTTCGCGCGGGATATTGTGGGCAACCGCCTCATGCTCTCCCGGCCCTCCCGCGCGCGCATTGCGATACAGCGTCGGGTCGGCAATGCCCGCCGCCGCGAAACCGGCGCGGCGCAGGCGGCAGGCGTCGCAGTGGCCGCAGGCCCGCCCCGCGTCGTCGGCCTGATAGCACGATACGGTCAATCCGTAGTCGATTCCGAGGGCAACGCCGCGGCGAATGATCTCGGCTTTGGAAAGTGCGATCAGCGGCGTGTGAACAGTGAGCGGGCGGCCTTCGATGCCGGCCTTGGTGGCAAGCCGGGCCATGTTCTGGAAGGCGACGATGAATTCCGGGCGGCAATCGGGGTAGCCGGAGTAGTCCACGGCGTTGACTCCAATGAAAATATCGCCGGCGCCGAGCGCTTCCGCCCAGGCCAGAGCCATCGACAACATGACGGTATTGCGAGCGGGAACATAGGTGACAGGGATATCGTCGCCTTCGCGGTCTTCGGGAATGGCAATACGAGGATCGGTGAGCGCCGAACCGCCGAACTGGCCGAGTTCGACATGGGCCAGCCGGTGCTCGCACGCGCCGAGCGCGGCGGCGACACGGCGCGCGGCGGCAAGTTCAGCGGCATGGCGCTGACCGTAGGCGACTGAGAGGGCATGGGCGACGAAGCCTTGCTCACGCGCAATGGCGAGACAGGTCGCGGAGTCGAGTCCGCCCGAAAGCAAAACAATGGCATGGGGAAAGACGGTCATGGCAAGGACGGCAAACGCTACCCCGCAATGATACGACCATCAGCGCCCTCTGGCATCGCGCCACAGGATTTTATGTAGTTGGAGCTGGAAACGTACCGATAAACGGTCGCGCACAATCCATTCGGCCAGTCGCGCGGGATCGATCCGGCCGACGACCGGCGACAACAACACGGCACAGCGCTCCGGCAAATGGCGCTCCTCGATCTGACTGCGCGCCCATTGGTAATCGGCTTCATCGGCAATGACGATCTTTATCTCGTCGCGCGGGGTGAGGCGCGCGATGTTTTCATAGCGGTTGCGCGTGGTTTCGCCCGAACCAGGCGCCTTGAGGTCCATGATGCGGGAGACTCTTGGGTCGACGCCGCCGATGTCGAATGCGCCGCTGGTCTCCAGCGAAACCGAATGGCCCGCGTCGCACAAAGCGGTGAGCAGTTCCGGGCAAGCGGCCTGGGTAAGAGGTTCGCCGCCAGTGACGCAGACATGGCGCAGTCCATGGGCGGCCACAGTGTCGAGCACGGTCTGGATATCAATGACTTCGCCGCCGCGAAAGGCGTACTCGGTGTCACACCAGAGGCAGCGCAGCGGGCAACCGGTCAGGCGGACGAACGTTGTGGGCAAGCCTGTCCGCGTGGATTCTCCCTGCACCGAAGCAAAAACCTCGCTCACGCGCAGGGTGGATACAACCCGCCGCGGCATCGTGTTATCAGCGGCCGAGGTGTTGTTTCGCGGTCTTGGCGGCGGTAGACGACGGGTAGCGTCCGATCAGGGATCGCAAGGTCTGCCGGGCATTGCGCTGGTCGCCCATGGCAATCTGGGCATTGGCCACGCCGAGCATGGCGTCGGGCGCGGTGGGATCGTTGGGCCAACGGCCAAGCACGAGATTGAAATGCTTGGTCGCCGCGGCGACGTCCTTGGTCTGCAAGGCGGCGGTGCCCGCCCAGAAGTGGGCGGCGGGCAGGTTGGCGCTGTCCGGGTTATTGCCGATAAAGGTTTCGAGTTCGGCCAATGCTTCGGCGGGCCGACCTTCCTTGAGCATGAAGAGCGCGTTTTCGTAATCGCCGCTTGCCGCGGCGGGCGGAGCTGCGGTGGCTTCCGCGGGCGCGCCGCCAGTAGACTCGAAACGGCGCAGGCGGTTATCGAGATCAACATAAAAATCGCGCTGGCGATTCTTGAGCGACTCGACTTCGTTGAGCAGCACTTCGATCTGCCCGCGCAGGCGGGCAATCTCAGCGCGCAATTCTTCGTTCTGGCTGGACAGTTCGAGTTGACCATTGGTGACAATCTCGACCCGCCCTTGAAGCTCCTGCTTCAGGCGATCGATCTGCTGGCGGGCTTCATCATCGTCGAAGAGGCCCGCCCGCGCGGGCGTGGCCTGGAAAAAAGCGGCGCAAGCCGCCAGAAGCAGGAGACGTCTCATCAGCACTTGACCTTATTGGTAGTTAAAATCGCCACGGCGGTTCTGAGCGTAGCACGATTCCGAGACTTCGAAACATCTTGGTTTCTCCTTGCCCAGACTGACCGCCTCGACCTGCTCGTCACGCACGCCCAACAGCTTGAGCGCCTGCCGCACAGCGTTGGCGCGCTTTTGGCCCAGGGCAAGGTTGTATTCGTGGCTGCCGCGCTCGTCGGTATTGCCCTGAATCAACACTTTGGCGTTGCGATTCTGGCTCAAATAACGGGCATTGCTGTTGATGACCGGGCGCGCTTCGGCACGGATGACAAAGCTGTCGTAATCGAAATATACGCTGCCCTGCCGGGACAGGTCATTGAGCTCGGAACTGAGACGGCGTCCGTCTTTATCAGGTTGAACGGTGACGGACTGTATCTTGTTACTGTCGTCCGCATTATCTTTAACTTGGGTGGCGGTAGTGGCGGGGTCGCTGCCGCAAGCGGCAAGCACGGTGGTCAGCAGGGTGGGTAACAGCAGTTTTTTCATCGCGATGATCTCCGATGTAGTGAGTGAAAAACACAGGAAAGCCACAGGTTATTTGAGTAGCGGGCCCCATGCGGGTTCCCGCACATCGGCGGCTTGTATTGAAAGACGCTGTTTCACGCCGCCATCGACAGAAACAGTTTCCAGTACGCCTTTGCCGCCGTTTTCGGTGGCGTAAAGAATCATGTTGCTGTTGGGGGCGAAACTCGGCGACTCGTCGCGCGCCGCTTCGGGGTTGAGAATGATGCGTTGACGACTGGCGAGATCCAGTATCGCCAACTGGAAACGCCCTTCGTTGCGGGTTATGAAGGTCAGTTTCTTGCCGTCGGGCGACGGACGCGGCGTGACGTTGTAGGCCCCCTCGAACGTAATGCGCTCGGCATTGCCGCCATTGGCGGCGATGCGGTAGATCTGCGGGCCGCCGCTGCGATCGGAGGTGAAATAGATCCATTGTCCGTCGGGCGACCATGCCGGTTCGGTGTCGATGCCGGAAGAGGCGGTCAGGCGGCGCACGCCGGAACCGTTGGCGTTGATCGTGTAAAGCTGCGACAGTCCGTCCTTGGTCAGCACCACCGCGAGCCGGGAGCCGTCCGGCGCCCATGCGGGGGCGGAGTTGGACCCCTTGAAGTTGGCGAGTACCTGGCGCTGGCCAGTGGCGAGGACATGGACGTACACGATTGGCTTGCGGGCCTCGAACGAGACATAAGCCAAACGCTGCCCATCGGGCGACCATACCGGCGAGATGATCGGCTCGGCGGAGCGCAGCGCCGGCTGGGCGTTTACTCCATCGGAATCGGCGATCTGCAACTCGTAGCGCGCGCCGATTTTGGCGACGTAGGCGATGCGGGTGGCGAAACAGCCTGGTATGTGGAGGATCTTCTCATAGATGAAATCAGCGATGCGATGGGCGATCAGGCGGTGCTGCGCGGGGGGCATGAACAGCATCATGCCGCCTATATCGGCCTCCCGTTCCGGTTTCTGGACGTCGAACAGGCGGAAACGAATTTCGTAGCGCCCCCCGCCGTCGGATGACGGACGCACCGAAGCGGCGAGCGCCATGTGGGCGCCGCGCGCTTTCATGGCGGCGAGATCGGGCGTTCTCGATTCCGGCAGCGGCAGCGGGCCGATGTCGACCAACTGGAATGCGCCGCTGCGTTCGAGATCGGCGCGCACGATGTCGGAGACAGGATGCGGCAGGCTGCTTTCGTTTTCGAATACCGGGATGATGATCGGAATACGGTCCGCGCCCGTGCCGATGATATCAATGGTGACCGAATCCTCGGCATGTGCGTTCAGGGCAAGGCAGCCCAGCAAAACGGCGCACAGCGCACGGAAAAAGCCGCGAAAAGTGTTGACGGAAAGGGGGTGAGAGGTCTTGGTCATGGCGTGGTATGTATGGGAGTTGGCGATTGTAAGCATAATGCGTATGTAAAAACCAGAGGATCCCGATTGATGTTGCAAAAATGTGTTTCATTTTGCCAACGGTTGGAATCTCAGCGTCAAGGTTGAAGGGGGGGGCCTGCCCTCCGAAGGCAGGGGCAAGGGGCTGGATCCGTTGATGGCGCGTTCGATCGCTTCATCGAGCGCCTGGTTGCCTGAAGAGCTTTTGAGCCGGATGGTGAATACCGTGCCGTCAGGCCCCTGATTGATCTCGAAAATGGCTTCCGGATTGCCGGAAAGACCGGGCGGCCGCACCAGATTGCCCCGCACCTTGGCGGAAACTTCCATCAGGTAGGCGTCATCCAGTTTACCCGCGGGGCCAGCCCTGCTATCGCCCAGAAGTTCATTGGCTTTCTTTTCCTCCTCGGCGCGCCTGAGTGCGTCATTGATCTGGTCCGGAGTATTTGTTTCGATCATTTCAAGGGGTTTGGCCGCAGGGGGGCGCCTGGTCGGTTGCGACGGCCTGGGCGGCCTTTGCTCGCGCGTACTGATTTTGGGAAGCGCGACGCTTCTGGGCGTCGGCGGTGCGGGTTCCGGCGGTTTGACAGGCTCCGGCGGTTTGACAGGCTCCGGCGGCTTGACGGGTTCCGGCGGCTTGACAGGCTCCGGCGGTTTGACGGGCTCCGGTGGCTTGACGGGTTCCTGCGGTTTGACGGGTTCCGGCGCGGGCTTCGGTGGCCGGGTTGTGGCGCGGGGAGCGCTGACCAGTCCGACTTCGAGCGTGCCCGGCGGCTGGCTTTGCCAGTTGATGCCGAAAAACAGGAACGCCAGCAGCCCGATGTGGACAGCGATGGTCAGGATGAGCGACAGGAACTTGCGCGATTGTTCTCTGGAGGGACGGGGATCGTTCATTTGCCCGAAGCGCTTGACTTTGTTTGCAGGCTGATTTTTTTCGCGCCCAGTTCGCGCGCGGTCTCGAGGACGTCGATGACTTTTTGATAGGGCAGGTTGTTGTGGGCGGCGACGAGGATGGGCTGGTCGGCGTCGATCAGTTTTTTCAGTTCGCGCTGGAAGTCGACGTTCGACAGCGGCATCGCCTTGCTGCTGGCGGTTTGGCGCAGGGCGAGTTTACCGTTCCTGTCGATATCGATGATCGCGGCTTCGGACGGCGGCGCGGCGAGCGCGCCTGCGGAAGGCACGTCGATGTTGCCGGTCTGCATCATGGGGGCGGTCACCATGAAGATGACCAAGAGCACCAACATCACGTCGATGTAGGGAACGACGTTGATCTGGTTCATCAGGCGGCGCTGGCGCATGGGGCGTGTCCGGAAAGTTCAGCGCAGGTTGCGCTGGAGGATGTTGGAGAATTCTTCCATGAAGCTCTCGAAGCGAATGCCGATACGGTCGATGTCATGAGCGAAGCGGTTATAGGCGACCACGGCGGGGATGGCCGCGAAAAGGCCGATCGCCGTGGCGACCAGCGCCTCCGCGATGCCGGGGGCGACATGAGTCAGCGTGGCCGCGCCAACGTTCGATAGACCGCGGAATGCGTTCATGATTCCCCACACGGTACCGAAAAGTCCGATGTAGGGCGACACCGAGCCAACGGAGGCAAGAAAGGCGAGATGGGCTTCGAGATCGTCCACTTCGCGCTGGAAGGTGGCGCGCATGGCCCGGCGGCAGCCGTCGATGGTGGCGGCGGAGTCGTGGCTGCTGTCGCGCAGTTTGGTGAATTCGCGGTAGCCCGCCTCGAAAATGTGTTCCATGCCGCCGCTGCGGTAACGTCCTCCCGCGGCGGCGTTGTACATGGCGTTGAGATCGCCGCCGCTCCAGAAATCGCGCTCGAAGCGATTGGTCCTGCTGCGCGCGGCGAGGATCTGGAACCACTTGCGGAAGATCCAGTACCACGACGTGAGCGAAAGAAAGGCCAGCAGGCCCATGACCAGCTTGACGATGATGCTGGCCTGCATGACCAGGCTGAGGATGGAGAGGTCGTGGGTGACGGACATTGTGGTGGTCAGGACGAAGTGAGTTGATCGTGGAGCCGGGCGCGAATTGTTTCCGGCCATGGCGCGGGACGCCCCGTGCCGGACGTAATGCAAGCAATTTTGACTTCAGCGGTGAAAAGTCGCGTATCGCCGCGCCAGATATGTTGTAAAAAATACACGCTGACGCGGCGCAAGTCATGTAATGCGCTCGTTACGGCAAGGCTGTCATCGAGGCGGGCGGGGGCGAGGTAGTCGGCCCGCAGGCTGCGAACGACGAAAGCCAGACCGCCGTCCGCGAGCAAGCCGCGCTGTCCGATACCGAGCGTCCGCAGCCATTCACTGCGGGCGCGCTCGCAGAAACGCAGGTAATTGGCATAGTAGACGACGCCCCCCGCATCGGTGTCCTCATAATAGACGCGCACCGGCAGGATGAAGCCGGGCGGCGGCAAGATGGCGGAAAAGGAGGGCGCTGCATTCGTTCGCATTGCCACATTCTAGCCGAATTTGCGTGTTGCATAGCAAGCCGCTGAGCGCGCGCGCGGGTCGTCGCGCGGCCGTCGTGTTGACGCAGGAATATTTTGGCAAGGCCGTGGCAAGCGCATGCTGCAAAAGCGGCCATCCAATGCTATTCTTCGCTGCTTTCAAACGTCGATGCTCCCTCATATTTTGGATTGATCCCGGCGTGGCGTTCAGCTTTAATCCTTTCAAGAAAAATTCCTCGACCCCGTTTTCCGGTACGGGAGAGGCTGCGTCGTCCTCGGGCGGCGCGTCCGCTCCGCCCGAAATCACGGAGCTTTCCGCGCTCGATTTTTCCAATGCCTCCCAGCAGGGCGCGATCGAGGTCACGGAAATCGCCTCCGGTATTGGCGTGGTTTACGAAGAAGCGGCGGTGCTCTACGCCAACGGTAACGACCGTGACGCCGAGCATTTGCTCACGGCTGTTTTCGACGACCCCACTGCCACGGTGGGAGAAGGTCTCTGGATGATGCTGCTCGATCTCTACCGGCTGACCGGGCAGCGCGAGCGTTTCGAGGCGCGGGTGATCGACTACGCCCGCCGCTTCGAGCGTTCTCCTCCCCCCTGGGAAGATTTGTCGCTCCAGCCCGCGAAACGGCGCAACGATTCTTCCTCTCCCGCCCTGATAAACCTGCCCGCCGCGCTGTCCGCGCAATCCGCGCAACAGATCCAGCAGCTTTGCGTGATCGGGCGCAAGAGCGGCGCGATACGGATCGACCTCGGACGCCTGCGTTCCATCGATGACGGCGGCTGCGCCCTGTTCAAGCAAATGCTGACGCAACTGGCCGCGGATCACGCCAAGGTCACCATCCTCAACGCCTCCAGGCTCGTGGATGCGCTGGCGCCACAAGTCAAACCGGGATTGGCCGAGAACCGCGAACGCTGGATGCTGTTGCTGGAGATGCTGAAATACACCGGCGAGAGCGAGCGTTTCGAGGATCTGGCGGTCGACTATGCCGTCACCTTCGAGGAATCCCCGCCATCGTGGGAGTCGAAAGTGCCGGCCCCGGCCGAGCAGCGGCAGACCGCCACGGACGAGTCTCCCGCGCGGGGCGAGGAAGATTTCAGTTTCGAGGGCGAACTGGCCGGCTCGTGCAGCGAGACGATCCGCAAGCTGGACGAATACGCCGCCAACCGGCAAGTGATCGCGGTCGATTGCAGCCAGTTGCGCCGCGTCGACTTCGTGGCCGCCGGCACGCTTTTCAATGCCCTCGCGGCGTTCCAGGCGCAGGGCAAGCTTGTGATACTGCAACGGGTCAATGCCATGGTGGGCGCGCTGATGCGGGTCATGAGCATCGACCAGGTGGCACAGGTGACGCTGCGCGGCTGATGGCCGCGCGGCCTCTCCTGTGCGTCAATGCTTTTTCATGCGGGTTTGCAATCAAGGCAAGGGCAGGGCAGGGCGCGGACAGAATACCGGCGCGCGCAAGGCCGGGCGACTCGCCATTGCCTTGACCGGCATGCCGCGCCCTTGCCCCATCATCGGGAATATCGAATATACATGGAACAATATCACGGTACGACCATCCTCTCGGTTCGCCGTGGCGGCCGGGTCGCGCTCGGCGGCGACGGACAGGTCACACTCGGCAACATCGTCATCAAGGCTTCGGCGCGCAAGGTGCGCACGCTCTACGAGGGGCGCATCCTCGCCGGGTTCGCCGGCGGCACGGCCGACGCCTTCACCCTGTTCGAGCGTTTCGAGGCCAAGCTCGACAAGCATCAGGGCAATCTGCTGCGCAGCGCGGTGGAACTCGCCAAGGATTGGCGCACCGACCGCATGTTGCGCCGGTTGGAAGCCATGCTCGCGGTCGCCGATCGCGGCCATTCGCTCATCATTACAGGCAATGGCGACGTACTCGAACCCGAGCAGGGCATCGTCGCCATTGGCAGCGGTGGCCCGTATGCGCAGGCCGCGGCGCGCGCCCTGCTTGAAAACACCGAACTTGCGCCGAAGGAAATCGTCGCGCGCGCGCTGGCCATCGCCGGCGACCTGTGCATCTACACCAACCAATGTCACGTTATCGAGGAACTGGACGAATGAGCGAGGCCATGACCCGGATGACTCCGGCGGAGATCGTCTCCGAACTCGACAAGCACATCGTTGGCCAGCACAAGGCGAAGCGGGCGGTGGCGGTGGCGCTGCGCAACCGCTGGCGGCGCGCGCAAGTGGCCGAGCCCCTGCGCGGCGAGATCACCCCCAAGAACATCCTGATGATCGGCCCCACCGGCGTGGGCAAGACCGAGATCGCGCGCCGGCTCGCGCGCCTGACGCAAGCGCCTTTCATCAAGATCGAAGCGACCAAGTTCACCGAAGTCGGTTATGTCGGGCGCGATGTCGATACGATCATCCGCGATCTGGCGGAAATCGCCATCAAGGACGAACGCGAGCGCGCCATGCGCCTTGTCAGGGACCGCGCGCTCGATGCCGCCGAGGATCGGGTGCTCGATGTGCTCTTGCCGGCGGCGCGCGGCGGACCGGGTTTCGAGGATGAGGCCGAAGCGCAGGATCATGGCACGCGGCAAAAATTCCGCAAGAAACTGCGCGAAGGCGAACTCAACGACAAGGAAATCGAAATCGAACTCGCCGCGCCGTCCATGTACGCCGAGATTTTCGCCCCGCCGGGAATGGAAGAACTGACCCAGCAAATCCAGGGCATGTTCCAGAACATCGGCAGCGGCAAGAAAAAAGTCCGCCGTTTGCGGATTGGCGAAGCCATGCGCCTTCTGGCCGACGAAGAAGCCGCCAGGCTCGTCAATGACGAAGAAATCAAGAGCGAAGCCCTGCGCGCGGTCGAACAGAACGGCATCGTCTTCCTCGACGAAATCGACAAGATCGCCACGCGGGGCGAGATGCAGGGCGCCGACGTCTCGCGCCAGGGCGTACAGCGCGACCTGCTGCCGCTGGTCGAAGGCGCGACGGTGTCGACCAAATACGGCATGGTCAAGACCGACCACATCCTGTTCATCGCCAGCGGCGCGTTCCATCTCTCGCGCCCGAGCGACCTGATCCCCGAGTTGCAAGGGCGCTTTCCGATCCGCGTCGAACTCGATTCATTGTCGATCGACGACTTCGAGCGCATCCTGACCAGCACCGACGCCTGCCTGACTCGCCAGTACGAAGCGCTGCTGGCGACCGATGGCGTCACGCTGGTCTTTACCGAAGACGGCATTCGCCGTCTGGCGGAAATCGCCTTCCAAGTCAACGAAAAAACCGAGAACATCGGCGCGCGCAGGCTGTACACGGTGATGGAAAAACTCCTCGAAGACATCTCCTTTGCCGCGGGCAACGGCAAGACCGACACCCTCACCATCAATGCCGCTTACGTCGACGCCCGTCTCGAAGGCGTGGCGGGCCGCGAAGACCTCGCCCGCTACGTGCTGTGATACGAATTCAGGCAAAAATCAGCGGCGGGCGTTCATCTGTCCGCCGTCGCGTGAACCGCCTCGGGGGGCGGAGCCTCAAGGAGCCATTCCACGATGAAAACCACCTTTCTCGACTTTGAACAGCCGATTGCCGAACTGGAAGAAAAGATCGAACAATTACGCTTTGTCCAGGACGACTCCGCCCTCGATATTTCCGAGGAAATCGCCCGCCTCGAAAGCAAGATACAAAGCCTGACCCGCGATCTCTACGCCAAGCTCACGCCGTGGCAGATCGCGCAGGTCGCGCGCCACCCGCAGCGCCCCTACACGCTGGATTACGTGCAACACATCTTCACCGATTTCACCGAATTGCACGGCGATCGCGCCTTTGCCGACGACCCCGCCATCGTGTGCGGCCTGGCCCGCTTCAATGAGCGCGGTTGCGTGGTCATCGGCCACCAGAAAGGGCGCGACACCAAGGAGAAGATCGCCCGCAATTTCGGCATGCCGCGCCCCGAGGGCTACCGCAAGGCGTTGCGCCTGATGAAACTGGCCGAAAAATTCCAGCTTCCGGTCTTCACCTTCATCGACACGCCGGGCGCGTATCCGGGAATCGGCGCGGAAGAGCGCGGCCAATCCGAAGCCATCGGACACAACCTCTATGCGATGGCCGAACTGCGCACGCCGCTGATCTGCACCGTGATCGGCGAAGGCGGCTCGGGCGGCGCGCTCGCCATTGCCGTGGGCGACCACGTCATCATGCTGCAATACGCCACCTACTCGGTGATCTCGCCCGAAGGCTGCGCCTCCATCCTGTGGAAAAGCGCGGGAAAAGCGGCCATCGCCGCCGAAGCCATGGGCATCACCGCCGCGCGCCTGAAATCGCTCGGCCTCGTCGACCGGGTGGTCAACGAACCCGTGGGCGGCGCGCACCGCGATCATCGCGCCACGGCCCAAGGGCTGAAACGCGCATTGACCGACGCCCTGCGCCATATCGACGCCCTGTCGCCCGACGAACTCATCGCCCAGCGCATGACAAGGATCATGGGATACGGGCGCTTCAAGGAACTTGCCGCCTGAGCCATGCGCGCCGGCGCGGCGGATGCCGTGACAACCGTCTTCGAGACCGTCGCCGCGGCGCTGACGGAAGCCGGCGTCGCGCCCCATCACCGCCTGTGCTGCGCCTTGTCGGGCGGAGTCGATTCAGTCACCCTGCTCGATGCCCTCGACACCTTGCGGGCGCACTTCGGTTTCACCCTGGAAGCGGCGCATATCCACCACGGCCTCGATCCGGCCGCCAGCGACTGGCAGGATTTCTGTACCGGACTGTGCCAGCGCCGCGCCATCACCCTGCATACCTTCCGGGTCGACATCGCCCGCAGCCACCCCGATGGACTGGAAGCGGCGGCGCGCGCCGCGCGTCACGCGGCGCTGGCGCGGGTCGCCTGCGACTGGCTGGCGCTGGGCCATCACCGCGACGATCAAGCCGAAACCGTACTTTTCCGGCTGCTGCGCGGCGCGGGTGTGCAAGGCGCGGCGGCGATGGGCATGATCGAAGCGCCGCAGGCGCGCGCGCGCGCCGGACGCCTGCGCCCATTACTGCACATCGGCAGGGAAACCATCCTCGCGCACGCGCGCGCGCGCGGACTCGCCTGGGTCGACGACCCCGGCAACACCGACCCGCGCTTTTCCCGCAACGACCTGCGCCATCGCCTCCTGCCCGCGATCGAAACGGCCTTCCCCGCCGCGCGCGCCACGCTCGCCCGCGCCGCGACGCACTTCCGCGAAGCCGCCGGATTGCTCGATGAACTTGCCGAAATCGACGCGGCGGCCTGTGGCGGCGGACCGGACGAAAGCAATGACAACGTATTCGAACGCGCCGCGCTCCTCGGATTGAGCCAAGCGCGCCTCGCCAACCTGCTGCGCCGGGAACTGCGGCGGCGGGGCAGCCTTCCGCCTCCGGCGGCGCGCCTTTCCGAAGCAATGCGCCAGCTGCGCACAGTGGAAGGGCCGCTCTTGCTGCCGCTTGGCGAACAACTGGTCTGCCACAGCTACCGGGGGCGCGTCTGGCTCGCTCCGGCGCAGGAAGCCGCGCCGCGGGCGATAACGTGGCAACCGCAAACGGGACGGCTCGCGTGGGCGGGCGGCGAAATACATTGCCGGCGGGTCACGGGGGCTGGCGTAGCGGCGGCGGCGCTGGAACGGGCGGGCGCATGCCGGTTCACCGCCCGCGCGCCGGGCCTGCGCCTACGCCTGCCCGGGCGCCCACTGAAAAGTTTCAAGAGTCTGTGCCAGGAATCCGGCATCCCCGCCTGGCTGCGCGAACGCCTGCCGGTACTGGAAGCCGATGGCCAGGCGGCGTGGATCGGCGGCTTGGGTGTAGACGCCGGTTTCGCCTGCGCGCCGGGACAAGCGGGCTGGGCGCTCGAATGGCTGCCGGGGGCGCGCGGGAATCAGGGATCAGGAAGCAGGAACCAGGAACCATAGCCCCCCCTCGTCATTGCGAAGAGCGCAGCGGCGTGGCAATCCCGTTTGTTCCATGCGGAGCGCCGCGCCGCTGATTTTACTGTCCCCAGTCTTCTGAATTTCCGCATTGCAGCATGTATTGTTCTTGATGCAGTGCCATAATTAGCCGCCCGGCGGCGTTTGGGCGCATCCGAGCGGTGCTCGAACTGCAACAGATAAAGGAGTACAACTTTGAAAATCCTGGTTCCGGTCAAGCGTGTGGTCGATTACAACATCAAAGTCCGCGTCAAGGCGGATGGCAGTGGGGTGGATTTGGCCAACGTGAAAATGAGCATGAATCCATTCGACGAAATCGCGGTGGAAGAGGCCGTGCGCATCAAGGAGGCCGGCAAGGCCGCCGAGGTCATCGTCGTGAGCTGCGGAGTGGGCGCGGCGCAGGAAACATTGCGTACAGCCATGGCGATCGGCGCGGATCGCGGCATCCTGGTGGAAACCGATGCCGATTTGCAGCCGCTTACCGTCGCCAAATTGCTGAAAGCCGTCGTCGACAAGGAACAACCGAAGCTGGTGATCTGCGGCAAGCAGGCCATCGACGACGACGCCAACCAGACGGGGCAGATATTGGCCGCGCTCCTGGGTTGGGCGCAGGCGACTTTCATTTCCAAATTCGAATTCGGCGCGGATGAAATCACAATCACGCGCGAAATCGACGGCGGTCTGGAAAGGCTGGCGGTCAAACTGCCGGCGGTGGTGACGACCGACTTGCGTCTCAACGAGCCGCGCTACGCCACCTTGCCGAACATCATGAAGGCCAAGAAGAAGCCGCTCGCAACGCTCAAGCCCGCTGATCTGGGGGTGGATGTCGCCTCCCGGCTGACGACGCTCAAGGTCGTCGAGCCGCCCAGTCGCAGCGCCGGTATCATCGTGAGCGATGTCGCTCAACTGGTCGATAAACTCAAAAACGTAGCCAAGGTGATCTGAACATGGCCATCCTCGACATTGCCGAACACGATAACGCCGCCCTGAAGGCCGCCACTCTCAACGCCGTCACCGCCGCCGCCAAACTGGGCGGCGATGTTTCCGTCCTCGTCGCCGGCGCGGGGGTCGCCGCCGTGGCGCAGGCCGCCGCCAAGGTGGCGGGCGTCGCCAGGGTGCTCGTCGCCGACGCGCCGCACTATGAGGCGCAAACCCCGGAAAACATCGCCGCGCTGGTCAAGGGACTGGCGGCGGGTTACAGCCACATCGTCGCCCCCGCCACCAGCGCGGGCAAGAATCTGACGCCCCGCGTGGCGGCGCTGCTCGATGTCGCGCAAGTGAGCGACATCATCGCCATCGAAGCGCCGGATACCTTCGTGCGCCCGATCTACGCGGGCAACGCCCTCGCCACGGTCAAGAGCGCCGATGCGGTCAAGGTCGTCACCGTGCGCACCACCGCCTTCGATGCCGCCGCGAGCGAAGGCGGCGCGGCGGCGGTCGAGAACGTGGCCGCCGGCCCCGATCTCGGCCTCGTCCGCCTGCTCGGGCGCGAAGTCACCAAGAGCGCCCGTCCCGAACTGGGCGCGGCCAAGATCATCGTCTCCGGCGGGCGCGGCCTGGGCAGCGGCGATAATTACCGCAAGACGCTCGAACCTCTGGCCGACAAGCTCAACGCCGCGCTCGGCGCCAGCCGCGCCGCGGTCGACGCCGGTTTCGTGCCCAACGACTATCAGGTGGGGCAGACGGGCAAGATCGTCGCGCCGCAGCTCTACATCGCCGTGGGCATCTCCGGAGCCATCCAGCATCTGGCGGGAATGAAGGATTCCAAGGTGATCGTCGCCATCAACAAGGACGCCGACGCGCCGATCTTCCAGGTCGCCGATTTTGGTCTGGTGGCGGATTTGTTTACCGCCGTGCCCGAACTGGTCGCGGCGCTCTGACCGGCCGGGGCGCACGAGCGAGGAGCGCCAATGAACCTGCCTGCTTCGTTGTTCGGGACGGCGTGGCACTGGGTTTCATTGGCGCTTGCCGTTCCGCTGCTGTATCAGACGTGCCGCCGCGCGCCATGGGCGCGGCTCGGCGATGGCGCGCAGCTCAACCTGCTGCTCGGCTTCGCCGTGGGCCTCGCCCTGATGTGGAGCATGCGCGCCGGGGTGGACCCGGGGTTGAACCTCCACCTGCTCGGCGCGATGGCCGCCACGCTGTGTCTCGGCCCGCGCCTGGCGTTGCTCGCCATGGCGCTGGCGCTGAGCGCGATCACCCTGAACGGCGCGCTCGACTGGCAGGCATGGCCGCTCAACTTCCTGCTGATGGCGTTCGCGCCGGTCGTCGTCGCGCATGGCCTCCGGTGTTGGGTCGAGCGTCACCTGCCCGCGCATTTCTTCGTATTCATTTTCGTCACTGGTTTTGCCGGCGCGGCCCTGACCATCATGCTGCAAGGTGTATTGGCATGTCTGGTCCTGGCGCTGGCCGGCATATACGGAGCCGGTTTCCTGATCAGCGATTATCTGCCGTACTTCCTGCTGCTCGGCTTCTCCGAAGCCTGGCTCAGCGGAGCGCTGATTACGTTGATGGTGGTGTACCGGCCTGAATGGGTAGCGGCTTTCGATGACCGCCGTTATCTGTTGAACAAATAGGCATCGCACCTTTACTGACTTTACTGGAAGGAGACTCTCTATGAGCACATATAACGCACCGCTTGCCGATATGCGTTTTGTCCTGAATGAAGTGGCTGGCCTGCAAGAAATCCTCGGCCTGCCCGATTTCGCGGAAGTCGACGCCGACACGGTAGACGCCATTCTGGAAGAAGCCGCGAAATTCGCGTCCGAAGTGATCGACCCGCTCAATCCCAAGGGCGACAAGAACGGCCCGGTCTGGAAAGACGGCGTCGTGACCACCATCCCGGAATACAAGGACGCCTACAAGCTTTTCTGCGAAAACGGCTGGCACGCCATGCCGGTCAACCCCAAATACGGCGGCCAGGGCTTGCCCCACCTCGTCAACATCGCCGTCAATGAAATGTGGCGTTCCGCGAGCATCGCCTTCGC
>JAIRLA010000140.1 GCA_031259795.1 Azoarcus sp. | reverse complement strand
AACAAGAATCAGGATCGCGGTTTTCGCGGCGATCCTGCCCGGTCACGGGAAATCGCGGACGCTCATTTCACCCGCAACGGCAACCCCGCCACCATCAGCGTGACCTTGTCGCAGCATGCCGCCACCCGTTGATTCAGCCAGCCCTGTTCATCGGCGAAAGCGCGGGCCAGGGGCGCCGCCGGAACGATGCCGCCGCCGATTTCGTTGCTGACGAGGACGATTCGTCCCGGCAGGCGCGGCAGGGCTTTTTCCAGCATGGCGATTTCTTCCCGCAACAGCGGGCAGTCGATTTCCCCTCCCGCTTCCGCCCGCGCGGCGGCGCTCCCGGCGAAAAAAAGATTGCTGAGCCACAGGGTAAGGCAATCGACGATGATGAAAACGTCCGGCGCGGCTATCTCGCACAGCGTGGCTGCCAAGCGCAGAGGCGTTTCTTCCGTCCGCCAGCGCGGCGGGCGGCGGGCGCGGTGACGGGCGATGCGCGCCGCCATTTCCGCATCGCCAGCGGCGGCGGTGGCGATGTAGGTGATGCGCCGCCCGCCCGTTTCCGCGCCGCGCGCCAGTTTTTCCGCGTGCGCGCTTTTGCCGGAGCGCACGCCGCCAATGATGAGTTCCGCCATTTGTCGATCTCTTTTGCAGGAACGGCGTTGTTTCGTGGAAGGCGGGAAAATACGTCCTTTGCAATGCCGGTTTCCACCGGTGTAGAATCCGCGCCGTACTCCCTCCGGTTTGCCTTGGAAAATCTTCGTGATCTTCCCTTTGGTACTCTGAGACCGTCGGCCCGTGAGGGAGTACCCCATCGCCGCAGGCTTGGCATCGGGCCTCACCGGCCTCGCCGCAGTCTCGGGTCGAAGGCGTCCCGTACCGCGTCGGCGAGGAGGTTGGCGGCGAGGACCAGCAGCAGCATGAAGACAAAGGCCGAGACCAGCGACCACCATACGACCGGTTCGCGGGCGAGTTCGGCGCGCGCCATGTTGATCATGGAACCGAAGCTGATCGTGCTCGGGTCGACGCCGATGCCGACGTAGGAGAGCACCGCTTCGGCGAGCACCAGGCCGGAGAAGTCCATCACGACCGTGATGAGCACGATGTGCATGACGTTGGGCAGGATGTGGCGGCGCAGGATGACCGGGGTGGAGGCGCCGAAGGCGCGCGCCGCCTGCACGTAGTCGAGTTCGCGCAGCTTGAGGGTTTCGCCGCGCAACAGGCGGCACAGGTTCGTCCAGCTCGTGATGCCGAGGATGGCGCACAGCGCGAGCAGGCGGGCGTCGGAGCGCTGCGCGGCGGTGTCGAACCATTGCGGGTGGGTGTCGATCATGACTTGCATCATCAGCACGGAGGCGGCGATCAGGAGCACCGAGGGAATGGAGTTGAGCACGGTGTAGATGTACTGGATGAGGTCGTCGACCCAGCCGCCCAGATAGCCCGCGGCGATGCCGAGCGCCGCCGCGAAAGGCAGCATGATGAGGGTGGTGAGGGTGCCGATCACGAGGCCGGTGCGGATGCTTTTCAGCGACAGGTAGAGCACGTCCTGACCGACTTTGTCGGTGCCCAGCATGTGGTAATGCGGCCCGAGCGCCGCCACGGCCGCCGTGAGCAGCGCCGCCGCGAACAGCACGATGAGCGCGGAGCGCCATGCCAGCGCCGTGCGCCCGGCGAGGATCAGGCGGATGGCCTCGCCCGGACGGCAGGCCCGGCCCCGCGCCATGATCAGGGCGAGCGCCAGCAGCGCGCATCCGCTCACGGCGAGCGCCGCCAATGGCGTCCACGCGAGGCGCATGGCGACGTCGGCCGGCAGCGAGTCGCCGTCCTGCAAATGGCGCGCGCCATATTGGAGACGGGGAAAGTCCCGCGTCTGCCCGCCGCCCGGCGCTTCCATCGTCTCGCGCTGGAAGAGCCGCCGCGCGAACGGAGCCGAATAGGTCTTTTCGGTTTGCGCGCGCAAGGGGGCGAGGAGCGCGTCGAGCGCGCTCAATACTTCGGATGAATAGACCGTTTTCGCCGCCGCGTCTTTTCCCGGCGGTAATTGGGGGCGGTAGTGCAGGCTGTCGAGCAGGCCGATGAGGGCGAAGACCAGCAGTATGGATGCCGACGCCATCGCCGCGGGATGCTCGCCCACCCGTAGCCATGCTTCGCGCAAGGGCGGCTGGCGGCGCGCGTGGACGGCCAAGGCCGCCGCGCACAGGACGAGGATGAATACGAGCAGGTCGGTCGGGAGCAATACGGGCTGGATGCTCATTTCATTTCACCCCGCGTCTCATCCCAAACGCACGCGCGGGTCGACCACGGTGTAGGAGAGGTCGGTCAATATCAGGGCGGCGATGTAGAGCGTCGAGCCGATGAACACCATCGCCCGCACGACCGCGAAATCCTGGGCGCGGATGGCGTCGATGGTGTAGCTGCCCAGTCCCGGCACGGCGAAGAAGGATTCCATCAGCAGGCTGCCCAGGAAAAGAGACGGTATCGTCACCACCACCGTGGTGAGCACCGGGATCATCGCGTTCTTCAGCACGTGCCGGAAGAGCACCGCCAGTTCCGACAGGCCCTTGGCGCGCGCGGTGCGCACGTAGTCGCGCGAGATTTCTTCCAGGAAGATGGTGCGGTACCAGCGCGTGCCCGAACCCAGCCCGGCCGCCACGCCGAGCAATACCGGCAGGCTCAGGAAACGCGCCATGTCGAGGCCGCCGGCATAGCCCGAAATCGGCGCCAGCATCAACAGCTTGGCCACCAGCCATTGTCCGCCGATGATGTAGAACAGGCTCGATATCGACATCATCGCCACGCAGATCACCACGCCCCAGAAGTCGAGCGAGGTGGCGCGGAAAAACACCAGCAGCAGGGCGCATGTGATCGCGGCGAACAGGCCCAGCACGAAAGTCGGCAGGGCGATGGCGAACGACGGTCCCATGCGGTCACGAATCTCGCGGGCGATGTCGCGGCCATCGTCGGAGCGGCCAAATTCAAAAGTGAACATGCGCAGCGATTTGTCGACGAACAGGGTGTCGGTCAGTTTCGCCAATCCGGCGCGATCCGGGTTGAGAAACATCGGTTTGTCGTAACCGCGTTCGGTTTTCCAGCGCTCGATCGCCGCGGGGCTGGCGTATTTGGCGCCCAGTTGCATCCTGGCGATGTCGTCGGGCGAATTCACTCCGAAGAAAAGCACGAAAGTAAAGAGATTCACGCCGAGCAGGATCGGCAGGGCGTAAAGCAGCCGCCGTATCACATAAGCCAGCATCAGGCGCTTCCTCCTTTTCCGGGACGCGCCGTGGCCCGTTCGCGCCGCCGCCAGAAACGCAGCGCCGGTGCGATGAAGGCCGCCAGCAGCGCGGCGGCGGCGGCCAGCGGCCAGCGCACCGGCTGGTTCCAGCGCGTGCGCGCCGCCTCGCGCGCGTCTACGTCGATGCGCTGGTATTTGAGGGTGTCGCGCACGATCAGGCCCGGCTTGCGGTTTTTCATCCAGCCATGCTGGAGCGAATACGCTTTGGGGTGATACCAGAACACCCAGGGCGCATCGTGGCGCAGGATGGCCGCCATGCGGTCGATGATGGCCTGGCGTTCGGGACCGTCGGCCATGACTTTCATTTGTTCGAACAAACGGTCGTAATCGGCGTTGACATAATTGACCGAATTGTTGCCCTGGCCGCCCGTTTTGGCCTGCGGGCCGTAAAGCAGGAACAGCAGGTTTTCAGGGTCGGGGTAATCGGCGTTCCAGCCCAGGAAAAAAAGCTGGGCGTTGCCTTGGAGGATTTTGTCCTGAAAACGGTTCCAGTCGGTCGCCCGCACCTCGAATTGCACGCCAAGCGCGCGGAATTGCTTCGTCAACCAGTCGGTGGTCGCCTTGTCGCCCATGCCGCCGGCGGTACTGTCGAGATGAATGGTGAGCGGCTCGCCCGTGCGCGCGTCGCGCCCGTCCGGCCAGCCCGCTTCGGCCAGCAGCTTTTTCGCCCTGTCGATGCCATGGCGCCGCGGTTTGCCGTCGAGCCAGGCGTATACCACCGGGTTGATGCCGGCCTCGCCCTCGCGCGCGCCGAAAATGCCGGGCGGAATCGGCTGCATCGCCGGCACGCCCCGGCCATTGAGGAAAATCGAAATGAATTCCTCCACGTCGAGGGCGACGGAAATCGCCTGGCGCAACAGGCGCGCGCGTTCCCGCCCGGCGGCGTCGGCCCTGTGGGCCCCCACCAGGGGGTCGTGCATATTGAATCCCAGATAGAAAACCGACGGCGACACCGAGGTCAACAGACGGATGCCGCGCGCGATCATGTCGTCGGAGAGGGTCACGTCGCCATGACCGCCCATGCTTACGGCCTGGTCGAAATTGTCCGACGAAATCCCCGCCGCGTCGTAATAGCCTTGCAGGAATTTGTTCCAGAGCGGAATCGCTTCGCGCTCGCGCGAATACACCACCTTGTCGATGAAAGGCACCGTCTTGCCGCAATCGTCGAGCAGCCCCGCTTCGGCATCGCCCGCCTCGCCCTCGCAGGGATAGGTTTCATGGCGGAAATTTGGATTTTTCGCCAGCACCATGCGGGCGTTGGGATTGTTTTCCACCAGCATGTAAGGCCCGGTACCCACCGGCCAGCTATCCAGCGTCAGATTGCGTTCGGCCATGCCCGGCTGGGAAAAGAAGCGGTCGACTTCGCGCGGCGCCGGCGAGAAGAACGGCATCGACAACCAATACAGGAATTGCGGATAGATGCCTTCGAGAGTGATGCGATACGTATGACTGTCGAGCGCTTCTACGCCATCGAGCGGAAAAGCGTCGAGATCGAGCCAGCCGTCCGGATTCTTTTTCATTTCTTCGGCCAGCGCGGCGTGCAGGGTTTTGAGGCCCGGCAGATATTCGGCCATCAGTTCGAGAATCGGCGAATGCAGGCGGGGGTGGGCAAGGCGCTTGATCTGGTAAACAAAATCGCCGGCGGTCAATTCACGGCTATCCAGTTCGGCGAAATCCATCGGCCCGCGCACATCGGCCAGATCGGCGGCGGTAAGGGAGAAATAACGCGGCGCGCCGGAAGCATCGCGCGCGAAAGCCGGATGCGGCTGGTAACGCACGCCGGGGCGGATACTGATCTCGATCACGCTGCGCGCCACCTTCGCCGGGTCGGGCGCCTCGCCCAGATCGCGCCCGTCGCCGTCGAAATAACGCACTGTCGGCATGCGCGCCGCCACGCCGGGTTCGAGCGCATAAGGCCGCTTCAGATAGTGGTAATGCAAAGGCGGCTCGACGATCTGGTAAAGGAAAACCGCTTCGTCCTCGGCAAAGGACTGCACCGGATCGAGATGCTTGGGGCGTTCGATGAACGCGCTGTAGAGGATGTTCCGCCCGCGCTCGTCGATCGGATAAGGATCGTTGGGCAGCGGGCCGCAGGCGGCGAGCAGCATGACCGCCGCCGCCGCGCGCGCGAAAAGGCGGGCGCGGACAGGCGGGCGGAGAACGGAGGGGAAACGGAACGGCTGGAGCACGGGCGTTATTCTGGCAGGTTTTCCCCCGGAGTCGTCAAGGCGGTTGCGCGCCATTTCCCCTCACCGCCGTTTCCGCATATTCGGATGTCAATCGCCGGAAGAGGGGCCTTGTGCAACCATGTTCCGGCGCGGCGGCAATATCGCGGCGCGGCGCGAAGAGCGTATCACGCTCTGGTTTTGGCTATAATCGCGGCACTTCCCGCCACCGCTCCGCCCCGCCATCGCTATCGCCATCTGGAATCTGGAGTTTTCGTCCCATGGGTTTTCTCGCCGGCAAACGCATCCTGATTACCGGACTGCTGAACAATCGTTCGATCGCCCACGGCATTGCCAATGCCATGCACCGGGAAGGCGCGCAACTAGCCTTCACATATCAGAACGAACGTCTTCGCGGCCGGATCGAGAAAATAGCGGGCGATTTTGGCAATGCGTTGCTGTTTCCGCTCGATGTCCAGGACGACGGCCAGATCGAGGAACTATTCTCCAGCCTCGGCGCGCACTGGGACGGTCTCGACGGCCTCGTGCATTCGATTGCCTACGCGCCCAACGAAACGCTCAACGGCGACTTCCTCGCGGGCTTCTCGCGCGAAGCCTTCCGCGTCGCGCTCGAAGTCAGCGCCTATTCCTTTCCCGCGCTGGCCAAGGCCGCCCGCCCATTGATGCGGGGCCGCCATGGCGCGCTGCTCACCATGACCCACCTGGGCGCGGCGCGCACCATGCCCAATTACAACCTGATGGGGCTGGCGAAAGCCGGACTCGAAACCTCGGTGCGCTACCTCGCCGCCTGCCTCGGGCCGGAAGGCACGCGCGTCAACGCCATCTCCGCCGGGCCGGTCAAGACCGCGGCGGCCTCGGGGATCGGCAGCTTCAACAAACTGCTGTCATTCAACGAACACAACGCGCCCCTGCGGCGCAACGTCACCATCGGCGAAATCGGCAACGCCGCCGCTTTCCTCTGTTCCAGCCTGGCGAGCGGCATCACCGGCGAAATTCTTTACGTCGACGCCGGCTTCAACACCACCGCGCTCGGCAACGCCACGCCGTTCCAGTCTTCCCGGCACTAACCAACGACCTGGGCATCGACGCCATTGCCGCTTCTATGACCTGGTTCGGCCTCGGCGCGCGCACCGGCGTGGATCTGCCCGGCGAGGGCGCGGGCTTCCTGCCATCGCCGGCATGGAAGCTAAAGTATTTCAAGACCCGGGAACAGCAAAAATGGTATGCTGGCGAAACGATCTCGGTGGGGATTGGACAGGGCTACAACGCCTATACGCCCATCCAGATGGCGAACGCGCTGGCGGCGGTGGTCAATGGCGGCAAGCTGATGCGTCCGCGCGTCGTGCG